>JAJRXE010000495.1 GCA_024276455.1 Calditrichota bacterium | reverse complement strand
TCCTTCACCAGCTTCCCATAGGCAGCCATATGGAATCCGGCAAATTCAGGGGCTAAAATGGTGAAAAACGCCCGCCGGTCTGGGGCAATGATGGCAAAGGTGGACACGTGACCGGTTGCCTGGCCCGCTTCCCTAAACACAAAACCGCCCATCCACAATCCGTCCACGTCAAAGACGGCGGTTTCCGTTTCGGGAGTGGTGGAACTCTTGGAACAGCCCGATGCGACAACCAGGAACGACAGCAGCGAAAGAAAAACGATGGTGGCGAAGAAAATTTTGAAATTGGCTTTCATGGCATTATCCACCCTTTGTTTTTTACGTGGCCTCAACGGCTGAGGCCAGCACGTTTGGTTGATTTTTCCCTTCCCTGAAATCATTCTTTCCGGAAACCAACGTTGCGGTGCGCTGAATTTTCTAATTCCTTTTCATTCTCTCCGTCCCATTCTTAAGAAATCCGAAGTACGCATTAGCTTTTGAGACTACAAGGCCGGAATTTGGGTAATAAGAATAGAATAATTGAACAAACTGGTAAAGAGACCTTCGAAAAAGTAGGTTAACCGCGAAAACGCCACGACACGAAGAAGAAACATGAAGGCTTAAGAGCATAAAGCATAAATGAGGCATGGTTGATTTTCGATTTTTGATTTTGGACATTCGATTTAAACCCTGCATCTTAACGGTTAGTTTTTCAAAGCTTTCTGGTAAATTCAATTCATAAGTTTTAACCTTTTTAAAATACTTTTAACGCATTGTTTTCATTTCTGTAATTTGTGTGATCCGTGGTTAAACACATACCTTTTAAAATCCGAAATCGCACCCCAGGGGCGAGGGGTTCTGGTAAATGGTGCATTCGAACGTGCCGCTAACATGAACCGGTGGTGCTCCCCCCAGTTCGCTGGCTAACCAGGCATCGATTTCCAGCGAAATCTGGAGGGGGGTTCCGCAACTCAGGGAGTGAATGGTGATGCTCCCGCTGGATTCCCCCTGTTCGCTGTTCAATTCGTTATGCTGGGGTGCATCCCAGATGAACACGCTCACGGCGGATTCTCCAGCCGGGGGAGTCGGCAACTGATAGCTGGTGTTGGCAACGGCGATTTCCGGTAAAATGAACAGTTTCCAGCCGGATTTTTGCTGCGCCGGATCGTACACCATGATTTTCAGGGTGTTTTTGTCGATGGTGCCCGGTTCCCAGATGCCGCAGCAGATGGCGTATTCCTCCCCCATTTCAATAACGCTCTCATCCTGCCGGGTAAACACCAGGTTGTTGCGAATGATGTTTTCTTTTTTCGGTTCGATGCTGTTTTCTTTCCTGCAGGCCATTCCCAGGAGCAAGAGAAAAAGTTCTGCGAACACGATGCCCCTCCGGGCAAGTAAGCGGGTTAAATGGTGAGTTGTTCGAATACGAACAGAGTTCTGTCCCTTAATCTTTTTTTCTCCCCTCGATATTGTTTTGTCTTCTCCTGCCTTCAATTTACGGTTCCTTCTTTTATGCCCTTTGTCCCTGAACCCCTGTGGTCCTCTTTCTCGTCCCGTCGCCGCTTCCCCGTTTCTCCGCTTCGTAATATCGCCCCTCGCCCTTCGCAAGCTCGCCCCTTTCACGCCACCATGGGCACCTCGCGAATCAATCGCCCGCGAATGCGCCGGAAAATTTCCGCCAGATTGGGTCCAGTGATGGTGAGACCGTGATTTTTCAGTCCCACCACCGCCCGGGCGGGATTTTCGGTGCGTTGCAGCAGCGCCACCACCTCCCGCGCCAGTTCCACCGTGCCGCAGGGAAAATTCTGCCGGGTGCACAGCACTCCTTCCATCCAGGCGTGGACGTGCACGATGGCACCCACCCCGGGGAATTCCCGGTAAATCAGGGCATGTTCCACCGCATCCACGCTCACCCGGGCACGCGGGTCGTAATCCGGCGGCACGCTCACCTGTACCACCCCGCGCGCTTCGTCCACCCCCTTCACCAGCAGCACATCCTGCCCGATGCGCCCAATACGAGCCTTGTTGATGCCGCGGGCGGTCATCCAGAAGGTGGCGTCACCCAGACCGGGAATGGCTTCCCGGGCGCTCAAATTGCCGTAGCTCAGTCCTTTC
>JAJRXE010000494.1 GCA_024276455.1 Calditrichota bacterium | reverse complement strand
GGCAGCGGGAGCTGCACCAGCAAACCGTGGAATTCCGGATGGCGGTTGTATTCTTCCACCTTTTGCAACAATTTCTGCTGCGAGATGGTCGCCGGAAGCCGGTCGGTAACGGAATGAATGCCGGCCTCCTCGCAGGCTTTCTGCTTCATGCGCACGTACACCTGCGAGGCCGGATCGTCGCCCACCAGGATTACCGCCAGGCCGGGACGCTTTCCGCGGGCGGCAATCCGGCTCACTTCTTCCCGCACCTCCGCCCGGATGGTTTTTGCAATGCCTTTTCCGTCAATCAGTTTAGCCTGCATGTTCAAAACCCTGTTTATTGAAATTTAAACGAAAGATTTTATTCGTCCGGCCGGTTTGCTCGTCCACCTCGAGGACCACCCCATTAAAGCGCAAATTGTCTTTGGCAATGGCGTAGTAGATGTGGGTTTGTAGAATAAACCGATCGATGGCCTTGCGGGTGTCCATGCCAATAACCGAATCAAATGGTCCGCACATGCCGGCGTCGGTGATGTAGGCGGTGCCCCGGGGAAGAATCCGCTCGTCGGCGGTCTGCACGTGGGTGTGCGTTCCAATAACAGCCGACACGGAACCGTCCAGAAACCAGCCCAGCGCCTGCTTTTCCGCCGTGGCTTCGGCATGGAAATCCACCAGAATAACATTGGTTTGCAAGCGCAGCTGGCGAATCTCTTGCTGGGCAGTACGGAAGGGACACTCAATCGGATACATGAAACTGCGCCCCTGCAGATTCAACACCGCCACCTTCTTCCCGTTCGCCGCCGTTAGCACCGCCACCCCACTGCCCAGATTTCCTTCCGGGTAATTATGCGGGCGCAGCAGGTAGCCGGAATATTTTTCCAGCACCTCTTTTTTGCGGGGATCCCAGATGTGATTCCCGGAAGTTAAACAATGGATTCCGGCCGTTTTAAAGCGTTCGACCTGTTTGGCCGTTACGCCCTTCCCTTTGTCGGCATTCTCCACATTGGCCACCACAAAATCAATGTCGTAGCGATGGCGAATCCGGGGCAACAAATCCAACACCAGATCGATGGCGCTTTCGCCCACAATATCGGCAATAAAAAGAATGTTCATCAGAGGCACATCCGTCTAAAATACCTAAATCCGCTTACGGCGCCAAATGCGAACCAGCGCCTGTTTTATTTTTCCGTTTTACCTTCTCCCGGTCGTAAAAAAAGGGAGAAAACGGCCGTTCAAATTCTACCGGCATTTTTCACCTTCATCAAGTGGCGTAATCGTAGGCGCGGTATTCCCGGATGACCGTGACTTTAATCTGTCCCGGAAACTCCGCCGATTCCTGGATTTTTTTGGCAATTTCACGCGCCATTTCTTTGGCGCGAGTGTCGTCCACCGAATCGCAATTCACAATCACCCGAATTTCTCGACCGGCCTGGATGGCATGGGCTTTGTCCACCCCTTCGAACTGACTGGCAATGTCTTCCAGCTGGTGCATCCGCTGGATGAAATTCTCCAGGGTTTCCCGCCGTGCTCCGGGCCGACTACCGGAAATGGTGTCGGCAGCCGCCACCAGAATGGTGTAGGGCGAAATCGCCTCCTCCTCCCGGTGGTGTGCTTCCACCGCATTAATGACCAGGGGATTCTCATTGTATTTTTTCAACAATTCCGCTCCCAGATGAGCATGGTCGGCGTCGGTGTGACGTTCCACTGCTTTTCCAATGTCGTGCAACAGTCCGGCCCGCTTGGCAATTTTGGAATCCAATCCCAGTTCCGAAGCCATGATGCCACACAGATAGGCCACCTCCAGACTGTGTTTCAACACGTTTTGTCCGTAGGAAGTCAGGTAATTCAATTTTCCCAGCATGATGACAATTTCGTCCGGGAGCCCATGTACGCCCGCTTCCAGCATGGCCTGCTCGCCGGTTTCCCGGAGCGATTCTTCCACCTCTTCCTCGGTTTTCTCCACCACTTCTTCAATTCGCGCCGGGTGGATGCGCCCGTCCAGAATCAACTTCTCCAGCGCCCGACGGGCAATTTCGCGCCGGTAGGAATTGTAAGAAGAAAGAATCACCACCTCGGGCGTATCGTCGATGATGACGTCCACCCCGGTGGCCAGCTCGAAAGCCCGAATGTTGCGTCCTTCCCGCCCAATAATGCGGCCCTTCATGTCGTCGTTGGGAAGGGTTACCACCGATACGGTGGCTTCCGAGGACTGTTCCGCCGCAATCTGCTGGATAGCTGAGACCACAATTTCGGTGGCCCGCCGTCTGGCCTCCAGCTTGGCTTTCTCAATCTCCTGTTC
>JAJRXE010000035.1 GCA_024276455.1 Calditrichota bacterium | reverse complement strand
CTTCGTAGATGTCCATGTTCACTTTGGTGATTTGGCCGTTTTCAATTTCCACATGAATGCCGCCGTGACCTTCCACCCGGCCCAGATGTTCTATGGCGATTTTTCTATTTACTTTCATGCTGCAGTTCCTCCATTAATTTTTCCGGCATCCAGGCAGGTGCGGCATAGACCTGCATTTTGCGAATAATTTCTTCCGGTTTGATGCCCTTACGCTGGAACATCTTGGCTTCGGCGTCGTAGTGCACCTCTTCGATGGGACCGTGGCACCCCGAGCAGGGCACATTGTGCGAAGGGCAGCGAGCGCCGCATCCGGCTACGGTTAAAGGGCCGCAGCAAACTTCTTGCTTGTACACAATCTGACAGATGTTCTCTTTCATTTTGCATTCCGAGCAGACAGAGAAATTTAAGATTTCCGGCATGTCTCCGTTTAAAAAGGAAGCCATCATCTGCAGAAACTGATCTTTTTCGATGGGGCAGCCTGGCAGATTGTAGTCCACTTTAACGAACGAGCTTAGCGGCTGGGCGGCTTTGCTCTCGATGAATTCCACCTTATCGCCGTACACTTCTTTCAGCATGATGTCGCGGGGCACGTCGTTCTTCATGGCCGGGATGCCGCCCCACACGGCGCAGGTGCCTATGGCCACCAGAATTTTGGAACGCTTGCGAATTTTCTTCAGATTCTCTATGTCGCGAACCTGCGCCACCGATCCTTCCACCAGAGCAATGTCTAGCTCGCATTCCTCGTCGTTGTTGGTTTTGGCCATCTCCCAGTCGCGAATATCGACGGCGTTGGCCAGATCAATCAACTGATCTTCGCAATTTAAGATCATCAGTTGATCGCCGGCGCAGGAGGTTAGTCCAAATATGCCTATTTTCGGTTTACTCATTGCACATCCTCCTAAATCATTTCCGGTAAATTAATCACATCCCAGTAAGTGAATACCGGGCCGTCGGTACACACCTTTTTGCTTCCAATCTCGCAGTGACCACATTTGCCGATTCCGCATTCCATCCGGCGTTCCAGCGACATTAAAATGTGGTCTTTGGAGAAGCCCATGTCCAGACATTTGGTCAAGACAAAGCGGTAGAAAATGGGGGGACCAACCACCAGCGCGTAACTTCTTTTCACGTCCAGATCTTTGACATCGTCGAACAGATCGGTCACCAGTCCGAATTTGCCCCGCCATTCCGGGGTGTCCGGAGAGAGAGCCGGTTTTTCCACAATCAGGTGGCACTCCACATCGCTACGGTACATCATGGCTTCCAGCTCGCTGCGGAAGAGCAGGTGGTCGGGGTAGCGGGTTCCGTACAGGAGGATGATGCGATCGTAATCCTGCCGGTTGTCCAGCGCGTACAGTAAGATGGAGCGCAAAGGCACCATGCCCAGTCCGCCGGCCACAATCAGCAGGCTGTGGCCTTTCATTTCTTCCACCGGAAAGCCGTTTCCGAACGGACCGCGCAGCCCGATTAAATCGTTAGGTTTCAAGCGGTAAAGCGCGTTGGTGACCCGCCCGACCCGGCGAATGCACATTTCGATGACTCCCCGGCGGGTGGGGGTGGAGGAAATGGAGATGGGGGCCTCTCCCACCCCAATGACCGAGAGCTCCATGAACTGGCCGGGGCGGTACTGAAAGCTGTTGTTTAAATCCGGATCTTCGAACCGGAAACGAAAAAGGTAGTTGTCTTCCACCATGGGGTCGATGCTGATGATCCGGGCTAACTCCGGTTTGTACGGGTTACTGCCCAGATCGTAAGATTTACAAACGGTTTGAGACGGATTAGTGAGTAACATAGCTGCCCTCCCGCACTTTGGTTAACACTTCCACCACATCAATTCCGGCCGGACAGGCGTCGATGCAACGGCCACAGCCCACGCAGCTGGGTTTTCCGTACTGCTCTACCATGCGGAACTGTTTGTGGTAATAGCGGTTCTTTACCCGTTCGGCCCGATTTTCCCGGAAATTGTGTCCCCCCGCTACCAGGGCGTAGTCTTTGAACAGGCAGGCGTCCCATTGCTTGATCCGTTGCCCGCTCTTTGCGTCCAGGTTCAGGGTGTCGTACACGTTAAAGCAGTAGCAGGTGGGGCACACCATGGAGCAACTGCCGCAGGTCAGGCAGCGTTTGCCCAATTCGTCCCAGATGGGACTCTTCTGTTCCAGATCCAGGATGTAAGGCAGGTCGGATATATCCAGTTCCAACCGGAAGCTTTCGTTCCGTTTTTTGCGAAAGGCCAGGTACTTTCTGCGGTCCTCTTCTTCCACCTCGCTGAACAGATGGGCGCGTTCGGCCACCAGGTCGTCACCCAGGCTGGTTCCCACCGCCACCAGAAAATCTTCACCAATGTCCGAGAGAAACAGATCGAAACCGTCTTCCACATAATCGGTATTCATGGATTTACAAAAGCATTTCTCATCCGGCAAACAGCTAAGACCGATGATTACAGTGTTCTTGCGGCGGGCGTAGTAATAGGGATCCATATAATCCCGGTTGAACACCACGTCCAGAATTTTAATACCGTGAATATCGCAGGGGTGCAGACCAAAGAGAATACGTTTCGTTTCTTTATCTTCGATCACTTCCTGGTAACCCTGCTCTTTGTGAAATTTAAAAATCACCTCCCGGGGTTTGTGCAGGTATTTCTTCGGCGGAATGATGGTGCGCAGATATTCCCAGGCCATTTCGGAAGGATTTTCCATGACGTCGAAATAATAAACGCCCGGATGCTCCGTCTTTTCTTTGGGAATAATCACTTCGCCAAAATCCTGCAAGCTGCTCAGGAACTCCTCGACCTTGGACTTTGGTAGTTTGACAACTTTCATATACCCATCCTTCTGTTATAAAATTCACTAAGTTTTCTACCTACCCTATTTGCAAATACTGTTCCAATGTTCGACAGGAATTGAATAATCTTTAATTACTTGAAAAACAAGAAGATCGAGAAAGAAGGATGGCAGATGGTTGTGAGATATTTCTCAAAATTAGAAAATTTCCTAACCGCCTTTTCCAAAGAATAAGAAAGGCGGGCATCGGACGACACCCGCCTTTCTTTACCGGGAAAAGATTAAGGGGAAAATTATTTTCCGCTGGCTTTTTGCTTCATTTCGTAACCGAATTCGTAGCCTTTTTCGATGGCCTGACGGTTAATGTCGATCAGGCGTTTGCGGGAAATGATCGTGTCCAGGGTTGCCAGCACCGTTTCTTTGTTGAGAGCGTTCGTGTAGCCAATGTAAGCGCCCAACACCACCATATTGGCGATGCGGGTGTTGCCTAACTCGTCGGCCATGCGGGTGGCCGGAATGGGCATGATTTCCACATCCTGCCGGGAGGGTTCAATGTCGATCAGAGAGGAATCGTAAATAATCAAACCGCCTTCTTTGACGTCGTTCTGAAACCGTTCCAGCGAGGGACGGTTCATGGCAATCAACACGTCCGGAAACGCCACCAGCGGCGAACCAATGGGCTGTTCGGAAATGTGGACATGACAATTGGCCGTCCCGCCGCGCATTTCCGGACCGTAAGAGGGAATCCAGGAGACCTGGTACCCTTCCAGCATGCCAGCCTGGGCCAAAGCCACTCCCAACAGCAAGATGCCCTGTCCGCCGAATCCGGCCGCTTTGATTCCCGGGTTGCGGTATTTCTCTTCCGGTTTCGACTGCTCAAAATGCTGCACTTTTAACTGCGACAGACCCAGGGCGTCCGTAATTTGGTCGGCCGGGAGCTGGGGTTTCTCGAAGTGGAAGGATTCCACCTCTTTGCTTTTATCCCGGAAAACCCCCAGCGGGAACACCTTGGTCATTTCCTGTTCGATCCATTTAATGGAGTCCACCGGATCCATTTTCCAGCCGGAAGGACAGGGAGAGAGCACTTCCACCAGCGAGAAGCCTTTTCCGTCGATCTGGTTTTTAATGGCTTTTCGCACCGCCATGCGAGCTTTGGCGCGGTGTTTGGTGTCGTGCAGGGAAACCCGTTCCAGGTACACCGGCGCTTCCAGGCTGTTGAGCATTTCGCAGACCCGGATGGGGAATCCCTCATTGTGGACGTCGCGGCCGCGCGGTGTGGTGGTGGTCCGTTGCCCGATCAGGGTGGTAGGCGCCATCTGCCCGCCGGTCATCCCGTAAATGGCGTTGTTAATAAAGATGATGGTGATGTTCTCACCCCGGTTCGCCGCGTGAATCAACTCGGCGGTTCCGATGGCCGCCAGGTCTCCGTCGCCCTGGTAGCTAATGACAATGCTGTGGGGATGGGTGCGCTTAATACCGGTAGCCACCGCCGCGGCACGCCCGTGAGCCGCTTGAATATTGCCTGTGTCGAAGTAGTAATAGGCGAATACGCTGCAGCCCACCGGACTAATAATGATGGAGCGATCGACTACCTCGAAGTCTTCCAGCGCTTCGGCAATAAATTTATGAACATTCCCGTGTCCGCAACCCGGACAGTAGTGCGTGCTCTTTTTGTCGGGATTGGGGTTGCGGAAATATTGATCGTAAAATGCTTTCGATTTTGTAAATGCTAATTTAGCCATTCTTCCACCTCACTGTAGTCACGATTTCTGGTAATAAATTTTGATTTGTTCAATCAATGCCTCGGTGGTGGGCACGTTCCCGCCCATCCGTCCGTAGAAATACACCGGCACTTTCAGCTCCGTAGCCAGGCGGACATCGTCCACCATCTGGCCGTTGCTCATTTCGCTGACGAAAAAAGCGGCTCCCCGGTCAGCCAGTTCCTTAATTTGTTTCTTGGGGAAGGGGAAGAGAGTCAGGGGTCGCAACATGCCGACTTTCAGTCCTTCTTTCCGCAGGGTGTCCACCGCCGAGCGGAGCATCCGGGATACAATGCCGTATCCCATCAGAACAAACTTGGCGTCGTCCAGATGGTATTCTTCGTAACGGACTTCGTTCTCTTCAATCTCCTGGTATTTCCGCTGCAATTTGCGGTTGTGTTCTTCCAGTTCGTCGGGATCCAGGTAGATGGAACTGATGAGATTCTTTTTGCTTTCTGCATCGCCGTACAATGCCCAATCTTCCCGGGGGAAGTCGGTACGCGGTTCTGGAAATTCCACCGGCTCCATCATCTGACCAATGAATCCGTCCGACAGGATGAACGCCGGATTTCGATATTTGAAGGCCAGATCGAAGGCCAGCATGGTCAGATCGCACATTTCCTGGGCACTGTTAGGCGCCAATACAATGTTTTTGTAATTACCGTGTCCGCCGCCTTTGACAATCTGATTATAATCACTTTGTTCCGGGGCAATGTTTCCCAGACCGGGGCCGCCTCGTACAATATCCACCACCACAATGGGCAGCTCAGCACCCGCCGCGTAGGAAATCCCCTCCTGCTTCAGACTAATGCCGGGACTGGAAGATGCGGTCATGGAACGAATCCCACCGCTTACCGCCCCGTACAACATGTTAATGGCAGCCACTTCGCTTTCCGCTTGAATAAATGTTCCCCCCACCAGGGGCATATAATAGGCCGCTGCCTCAGCAATCTCCGAAGCCGGGGTAATGGGATAACCGAAATAGTTTCGACAACCGGCCAAAATCGCCCCTTTGACAACGGCGTAATTACCTTTAAGTAGTTCTTTTGCCATCGTTACAGTACCTCCTCATTTTCCTTCAGTACGTAGCCTTTTTTGTACACCGCAATCGCTTCCGGTTCCGGGCAGGCGTAGAAACAAACCGAACATCCGGTACAACCTTCGCCCACGTAGTAGGCGTAGTGATATCCCTTGGAGTTAAATTTGTCGTGGAATTTTAATACCCCTTGAGGACAGGCTACAATGCAAAGTCCACACCCTTTGCACAGCTCGGGGTTGATTACCGTAATGTGTTTATCAAGAACTTTTTCTCCCATAACTACCTCGCTGAATCGTTAAAATGTTCACTTTTCCCTTAGTTCTGCCTTGCACGGCTTTTTAAAAATATTTTTACGGCAATTCAAAATAAAAAACTGTGTAAAATTTGGCAAGAAAAATAAAATTTTTCCATTTTAAATCGGAAAAAAATATTGAAAATATTAGAATAATGTGAAAATTATTGGTATTTTAGGGGCATTTTTGAATAAAATTTTGTTTATCTGGTTTTTAATAGGAAAACGCTCCGATTTTCCGGAAAAATTTTACCTCTTCATTTCCCGAAATAAGGTGATTACCCGGGAGGAGCGCCGGAAAAAAGGAAAAATTTCGCTCGGTTGTCGATGGAGGGAATAAAAACAGGCCACCGGAAAAGGTGGCCTGAGTGGTTAGAATTTTTTGGGAGGACCGGTTACGAAATGCCAGAAAGCGCTTTGATGTACTGCAAGCGCTCAAACATTTCGGGATCTTTCACCTGGCTGAGGCTGAGTTTCCCCCGGAATTCCTCCAGGCTCTGGTACCCGTGCTGGTCCATCCAGGCGGCGAGTTCAGTTTGCATTTCCCGGAGGGTTTCGAAACCGTTCAAATAAATGGCCGAAGCAATTTCCACCGCCTGAGCGCCGGCCAGGATTTGTTTCACCACCGCCAGGCCGGAGTGAATCCCGGTATTTCCCACCAACTCACAGTTGATTTGTCCGTACAGCGCGGCAATCCAGCGCAGCGAGAGGCTCATCTCATTGGGGGAGCTGTACCAGTTGGCTCCCACAATTTCCATTTTTTCCACGTCGATGTCGAATTGGTAGAAACGGTTGAACAGTACCAGGGCATTGGCGCCGGCCCCGTACATCTGGTTTGCCAGGCGGATCAAGGTGGTGAAATAAGGCCCGATTTTCACCGCCAGAGGAATTTTGACCGCTTCCCGGGCGGCTTTCACAATGCCCAGAAATTCTTCTTCGATTTCCGTTGAGGTCTTTTTGGGGTAGAGTGGCATGAGAGAAAGATTCAATTCCAGAGCGTCAGCGCCGGCCGCCTCGATTTGTTTGGCGTAATGAACCCACCATTTAGGGGTGTGACAGTTAATACTGGCAATGATGGGAATGTCCACGGCTTGCTTGGCCTGCGTAATTAAATCCAGATAGGCGTTGGCGCCGTATTGCATTTCCAGTTCCGAAAGCACATAATCGTATTCTTCCGGGTGAGCACTCCAGAGTTTCCCGGAGTCCGGTTGGGTTTCCTTGCGAATGATCTCTTCGAACAAAGAGCGCAAAACCACTGCTCCGGCTCCCGCGTTTGCCGCATCCCTCACGCCTTCCAGATTCTGCACCAGGGTACTGCTGCTTACCATTAACGGATTCTTTAATTTTAGACCCATGTAGGTCGTGGAAAGGTCTGCCATTGTCACTCCTTCGTCTATTTAATTGCGAATCTGTTGTTCTACTTCTAAGGTGAAAATTTTAATGAAATTGTTCAAAATGTCAAGTGCTTTATCAATTAATAGGTGCCCGGTCGTTTTTTCCGTTTGGGCCACTATGGTCCGGGAATGGTGAGAAAAAATCGGACGATCAGGGCGGCCATTCCCGCCAAAATGGTAGAAAGCAGGGTGCCAATCAGGAAATATTCCGCGAAGCTGCGTTCTTCCAGTTCCCGGAAACGGGTAATGCCCTTGGCGGCCACGATGAAGCCAATGGCGGACCAGTGGCTGTTCAGGACAAAAAAGTAGATGAGCAGGCGTTCCAGGAAGCCGATCACCCGCCCGCGGTTGTACTCTTCCACATCGACGGGAGCGTTTTCTCCCTGGTTGGATTGCCGGGGTGCCAGTTTCAAGATTTCGAAAAAGTAGCGGACAAAGATGTTGGCCTCGTTTAAACTCAACAGGAGCCCCCAGAGCACCAGGAGGGTTTCCCGCCAGGCAACTTGCTTCAGGAAACCAATTCCCAGATAAAAGCTCAATCCATTTTGCAGCGACCGTAAAAGAGGGCGGTTAAAATCCACCGCCAGGGCCGGGGCGGTGAGCAGGGCAAACAGCAGCAGGTACGCTAGCAGGATGCCGACTCGCAGTGCATTCAGGCGAGCGCTTTTGCGTTCCCACCAATAGTTGAGCAGGTTAATTCCCACAATGCCCCCGGCCAGAAGCGCCACACCGGGGCTGGGTTGCAGAACGATTAAACCCAGCAGTTCCAGCCCGGTTTTACAGGCTGCCCGTTTTTGATCCAGCGGGTGGTCACGAAATTGCAACAGCAAGCGCGTCAAAAAGGCCAGCGCGCTTAAATAAAAGAACACCGTGGTCATGGCTGCACCGTTTGATTAAGCAGGTGAACAATTTCCCTTTGAAGCGCCCGCAGAACCTCCAGCGCACCGGCGTTGATGTTTTTGTACACCGCCACCACCGATATCCCCATCCGGGCGGCCATCTCCCGCACCGGCAGTTCGTCCAGATACCAGAGGAAAATCTGCAGCCGGTTCTCGCTCCATTGCCGGGACAGATGGGAAACCAGGCGCAGGCTCTGATTAGCCAGTTCCAGGTAAGGGATTTGCTCGCCGGCCAGAATTAAAAAGTCTTCCGAACGTTTGAGTTGTTCCATGGCAGTCCGGGCGTGGTGGAAGGCCGGTCCGTCCATTCCGATGGCCTGCCGGGGATTAATGGGGGTCTCCAGCCGTCCAATCCCCACGGCAAACCGAACCTGATGGGGAAAAATCCCCGCCCGGATGTACCAGAGATCGCGGAAAAGACGGTCGGCCCGCCCGTACACCGCCTGAAATTCGTCTCCCAGCGTAATGGTGAACGGTGAAAGCAAATGGGGATGTTCCCGGTTTACCCCCTCCAGGGTACGGTGCAGACGTTCCTGCAAATTGCGCCGATTCTTCACCTGCCGGGAAGCTCGTAAATCGCCGATGACGGTGATGACCAGTTGGGACATGTTTAATCGTTCCAGTTAAATAGGTACGTATTAAACCATAATGGTTAATTTCTTCTAAAATTAACTGCTTTGGTTAATATAAGTCGCTAACCGCTCCTTCGCAAATTTTTTTACCGTAAATTTTAGAAAATTTTGAAATTTTTTGGGAAGGGCTGTTCGTTTGGGGCAGGATGGGGTTGCAATCCGGGAATGTGTGGGAAAACGATTTCTCGATTGGGGGCAATGGTGGGTGGGGGGAAGGAGGGGGCGGATTCTCCGGAAAATTGGGAAGAGATTTGGAGAATGTTGGGGGATTCCGGGAGAAGGGGTTGATTTTGCGAAGGGATTTTTCTATATTGGCGGTGGTTGTGGTAGTTCTTTGACATCGTCAGGTCAATCATTTCAGTGACGGGCAGCGCGGTGAAATTCCGCCACTGCCCCGCAACTGTGATGGGGGACGAAAGCCAATGCACGCCACTGTCTGCGCGCGGCACTTGCCCGGTAACACCTGCATTTTAGCAACCGGAGGGCAAGGAAGGTGCGGGATGGGAAGGCTGGTGAGTAGGTTGATCCCTGAGTCAGGAGACCGGCTGAAATGATAAACCCGGAAGGACCTTCGCGGGAGGGTTGGGTTTAGAAAAGCTTGAGAAACACTTTGAATCATTGATTCTTTCTTCTTTTTTAGCCCCGATTTTCCCCTGGCGGAAGGTCGGGGCTGTTTTTTTTGTGGCTCCGCGAAAGCGTCTACCGGGTAACCCTGCACGATGCACTTTTTGAGGCGGTGAGAGGACACGGAAGGAGAAGGCGGCTTCGGGCGGCCGGAACCGGCTCCTCTTTCCGCTGGGTTGGCAACGGTTTTCATGCTCACCCGGCCTCATGGAGCGATTCATTATGAGAAGGAAGTCGGTTTGATCGAACGGTTTTTAAAATCCCGTTTGGGAAAACAACTCTTCGTTTTACTGGTTTTGTTGGGTTGGGTTCTGTTACTGCGGGCCCAGAGCAACCTGCGGATACTGGGATACGTCCACAGTAGCGAGGATGGTTCTCCGGTGGTGGGTGCCACGGTGTACCTGGAAGGCTTCGGAGCGGAAGTCAGCACCGACGAAGAGGGAAGCTTTCGGCTGGAAAATGTGCCGCCGGGAGATTACACCCTGGTGGTAGTCCGGCTGGGATACCGTCCCCGTCGGGTGACACCGGTGGTGGTTCGGGAAGACCAGGTTGCCCGCCTGGAGGTGGCATTGCAGCCGGCGCCGCTGCGGGGCGATTCGGTGCGAGTGGTGGCAAAAAGTCCCGAGGACGCCCTGACCGCCACCGGAAGCAAAATAGTGTTGGGACCCCGGGAGCTGGCGCGGTACCGATCTCTGGGACTTCCGCGCTTGTTACAGCAGGTGGCCGGGGTGCAGGTGGAGACTGAAGGTGGGGACGACAGTCGGGCGAGGGTAACCATTCACGGCAGCCGGGCCAGCCAGGTGCTGGTTTTGCTGGACGGCCAGCGGCTCAACAATCCTCAGACCGGCGAGGTCGATCTTAGCTTGATTTCTCTGGACCAGATCGAAAAAATAGAGATCATTCGCCAGGGCAATGCTGCCCTGTACGGGGCAAATGCCTACGCCGGAATCGTCTCATTTCGGTCTCGGGAATGGGTGAAGCAAAATTCCGAGCATTTGCGCGCCGCGGCCGGGTCGTTCATGACCTTCCGGGGCAGCGTGGGGTTGGAACGGAAAGTCCGGCCCCTGGGAATCTTCCTGGATTATTCCCAGAATTACTCCCAGCAGAATTTCTCTTACCGCTACCAGGGCGAAATCAAAATTCGTCAGAATGCCTGGTACCGTAATCGCAAGTTGTTCGGAAAGCTGGTGCATCGGGGGGCGGCCTGGCGAACCAGCCTGTTGTACCAGGGCAAATGGGGCGAGCGGGGCCTTCCGTCTGCCTTCTTCGATGAACAACGCCCTTTTGCCGCCCGCCTGGACGAAACCTTTCACACCGTTCAGCTGCGCGAGGTGGGGGTGCTTGGTTCCCGCCAGTTGCTGGAGGGACTTCTTTCTT
>JAJRXE010000493.1 GCA_024276455.1 Calditrichota bacterium | reverse complement strand
TTAAATCCGGATAGTGAGAGACGTCTTCCAACCCCTTCGGCACCAGGGACACGCCGTCAAAATCGGAGCCGAACCCCACATGGTCAACTCCGACCAACTGCACGATATGATCAATCTGATCTGCGACATCGGCTACCGAACCGGGATCGATCGGGTGTTTTTCCCGATAGGCTTTAATGAATGCTTGAGCCTTCTCATCGGAATATTTCAAATGGTGTTCTTCCAGGTAAGCATCGATTTCCTTACGGTTCTCTTCCTCTTTTTTTCGCACTTCGTCCTTAATGAACCAGGAACCAAAAGCCACCTGAATGACTCCCCCTTTTTCGGCCAGCAATTTTATCATTTCATCACTCATGTTGCGCTCCCACCCGGGGGTGAAAAAACGGCAGTCGGAATGGGAAGCAATCACCGGCGCCCGGCTGATTTCCATCACGTGGTAAAATGTCTCGTCCGACACATGGGAAATGTCAATCATGATCCCCAGGCGATTCATTTCGCGAACAACTTTCTTGCCGAATGGGCTCAGACCATGCCAGTGTTTGTCCGGATCGTAGGACGAATCACAGATGTGATTCCATTTTCCGTGAGCAAGCGTGATGTAACGAATCCCCCGATTGTAAAAGTGCTGCAGGTTCTCCAATTTCCCTTCAATTGGGGAGCCATTTTCCATTCCCAGAGCAATGGAGACCACCGGTTTCCCGAAATTAGCCTCCACTTCTTCCGGCGAAGTAACCAGGGCGAATTTGTCCGGCCAGCGTTTCACCACCTGCTCCACCAGATCAATCAGGGAATCGGCCAGCGCTTTGGAACCGCCTTTCTGCTCCAATTCCGGGGGCGTAAAAATAGCCATAAATACCACGTCCAATCCGCCAGCGCGCGCCCGGGGATAATCAAAATGCCCGCCGGTTGTCCGCTGCGAAATGTCCTCCCATTTCTTGTGCAACCGGTAAGGCACATCAATATGCGTATCGATGAGAAGTACTTCATGGGCTAATTTGCGGGCCAGGGTGGTGTCGTCCGGGTTTTGAGCGGCAATCTGTACCCGGGCAATGGCGAGCATACCCAGAACGAAAAAAATGAGAACCACTACCGGAATTTTTCGAGACCTTTTCATCGTTTCATTCCAATCCATTTTTTGAATCCGAATTTTTATTTTGTGACGGTTGCGGGATTAAGCGGAACGTTATTATCCGCTGACAGCTGTCCCAGGACGGGTGTTTCCATTTCCCGCAATCCGAAATATAAAAGAAATTCCCCTCGAATCAAAAAAATTTACCATCAAAAACTCGCAAGAAAATATTTTTTCCGGTCTAACGGTCTTATTTGGGGAAATAATCGAAAAAATAATTGATATAAGACGGAAATTTTTCTATTTTCATTTCCAAAAGCTGTATATTCGATCATGAATAAAAACAACAATCAGCAAAATTATCGGGCGGAAATTGCAGTAAAGGGAGTACCGGCTTCCCCGGGTATTACCATTGGTCCGGCCTTTGTGTATTTTGAACCGACTTTTGAACCGGCTCCGAAAACGATTACCCGATCGCAGGTTTCCAGTGAGCTGAACCGGTTTCGCAAGGCAGTTAAAAAAAGCCATGAATACCTGACTAAAATTCGTCAGGAAGCGCTGGTGCAACATGGGGAAGATTTTGCTGAGATTATTGAAATTCAGATTGCCATTCTGGAAGACAAAATTTTTCTCGCCGAAGTGGAAGAATTGATTCGCAAAGAACTTTACGACGCTCCGTATGCCACCTTTAAAGTCTTCCGGAATAAAAAAGAACACTTTTTGCAGCTTTCCGACCAATATTTTCACGATCGGGCCTTCGATGTGCAAAGCGTGAAACGCTTGTTGCTGCGGAATTTGCTGGGCAAGAAACTGGATGTGCTCCTCACCGACTCTTCGATTGTCGTGGCTAGCGATTTGAGTCCGGCGGACACCATCCGCCTTCACCGCAAGCACATCCTGGGCTTTTGCACGGATTTAGGCGGAAAAAATTCTCACACCGCTATCATTGCCCGTTCTCTGGGCGTTCCGGCAGTGGTGGGCTTGGAATACATCACGAACCTGGTGGAGACC
>JAJRXE010000492.1 GCA_024276455.1 Calditrichota bacterium | reverse complement strand
CGGTGGCAGAAGTCCACAATGTCCTTCACAATCAAAAAGTAGTCCGCGAATCCCCGTTCGTTGATGATGTTGAGTTCGTAGCTCAGGCGGTCGATGAGGGAGCGGGTGAGTGGTTGGTAGCGTTGCCGGGCACCGTCGAAGGCGCACTTCCAGAGGTAGGAAAAACTGGTTTCCCCTCTCGGTAATTCCAGGCGGGGGAAAACCGGTTTTCCCAGTTTGAATTCGAAACGGCACTGCCGGGCAATTCGGGAGGTGTTTGCCACGGCGTCCGGAAACTGGCGGAAAAGACGGCTCATTTCGCGGGGCGGTTTCAGGTGCTGTTCCGGCGAGCCTGCAGTGGTGATCCGCTCGATCACGGTGTTTTGGTCGATGGCGTGCAGCACCTGTCGTAAGAGGTGTTCCTCCGGAGAAAGCAGGTGAACGTCGTTGGTGGCAACCAGCGGAATGTGGTGCTGGTAAGCCAGGTCGCGCAGGCGAATGTTGGTAATAAAATCGGCGGACGAGTACTGTTGCAGCTCAATGTAAAAATCGTTCCCGAAAATTCTTCGCATCTGGCGGCAGTAGCGGCGGGCTTCTTCAATCCGGCGTTCCCGCGCCAGATGCCAGATTTTCCCCTTCTGCCCGCCGCAAAGCACCAGCAGTCCCTGCCGAAATCGGAGCAGATCCTTCAATTCCAATTGAAAACGCAGATGCCCACCCCGCAGGTGCCCCAGGCTTAACAACTCGCAAAGGTGGCGGTAACCGGTCTGGTTTTTAACCAGTAGCACCAATCGGAACCCGTCCGTTAGCGTCACTTCTGCTCCGATAATGGGATGAAGCCCTGCTGCGCGGGCGGCCTGGTAAAATTCCACCGCACCGTAGAGGGCGTTGTGATCGGTAAGCGCCAGGGATTTGTAGCCGGCCTGACGGGCTGCCCGAACCAGTTGCTCGGGACTGGCTGTACCGTCCAGCAGGCTGTAGTAGCTGTGCACGTGTAGGTGCACAAATTCTCCTCTCCGCTGCGTTTTTTGTGAAGTGCGAGTGCGCTGAAGTGTCATTGGAGGCTCCGTCCTTATTTGTTGAGTCGCTGAAATTCTTGAGTTCGTCCCCCGGCCGTTATTTTAACCCCCGCAGAGCCGGATTGGTTCGAGGCGAATATCGAGCGGCGAGGGGGAGAACGTTTTCTTCAGGAAGGCGGTATTCCGCTTGCTTCCCACAGGCTGAATCCCGGTTTTTGCCGGAGGAAATGGAGAATTGGTTGTTTTTCCGGCTCTTCTGCAACTATATTTTTTACGATGGAAGCCCGGAAAATCACAGGAAATGCCCCGTGGGCAGGAAAACGAATGCTGCTCCTGGTGCTACTGCTGGCGCTGGCGGTGCGGCTGCTGTACCTGTTTTACGTGGTGCATCTCAACAGTCTGCCGCTAAACATCGATTCGCTGGAACACGATCGGATTGCCCGTAATTTAATTGCCGGCAAGGGATACACTTTGTACGGGCACCCTACCGCTTACCGGGCACCGTTTTTGACCTACCTGGTGGCGTTAACTTACTGGCTCTTTGGGCCTCATTACGGGCTGATTCGGCTGGAACTGATTGCCTTTTCCTTACTGCTGATCGCTGCCATTTACCGGTTGGGCGAAGAACTGTTTTCACCCAAAGTGGGACTTTTCGCCGCCTTTCTGGCCGCCCTCTGGCCGCATTTCCTTTTTTACGGGGTGCGAATTTACACCGAGATTCCATTTACACTTTTCTCTTTGGGGACAATCCTTTACCTTCACCGTTACCAGCGGGAAGAGCGGGTTCGCTGGTTGTTGCTCTCGGGCTTGGCGGGTGGTCTGGCGGTGCTCACCCGGCCGGCGGGAGCGTTTCTGCTGCTTTTCCTCTGGCTCTACCTGCTGAACCGGAATAAAAACGCTTCCAAATGGCGTGATTTGGTGATTTACCCGGCGATTGTCTTGCTTTTGCTTCTCCCCTGGGTCGGGCGCAATTATCTGGTTTTTCACCGCCTGGTGCCGGTGACCAGCCAGGGTGGGCTGGTACTGTGGATTAGCAACAACCATTACGTGGCACATCATCCTTCTTACCGGGGCCATTACGTGGTTTACCAGCATCTCCCCGGGGCGGCTTTGCTCATCGGACCGGACGAGATTGAGCGCTCGCGCCGGGCGTTGCGCTATGTTAGGAATTTTCTGCAAGCGTACCCGCAAGATGTCCCGCTGTTGCTGCAGAACAAATTTCTGCGTTTCTGGCAGCCACCCCGGTTGAGTCAATCCGGACGCGCCTGGGTGTACCGTTTCGCCCACTGGGGAATCCTTTGGGCGGCATTGGGCGGTTTACTGCTGGCGGTTCGCCGCTCTACTAATCGCTGGCTGGAAATCTGGTTACTGGCGACGCTTTTCCCGGCGTTACTTTTCTGGGCCGGGGCGCGGGTGCGGTTGCCGGCTGAACCGGTTTTGCTCCTCTGGGGAGCTGTTTTCCTGACCACGATGCCGGAATGGGTGCACCGGCGGAAACGAACTTTCCTGGCTCTCGGCGCGGGTTTGACCCTTCTGGCAGCAACCGGAATGTGGCTGCTGCAAACGGAAAAAAGGTCCCACCTCGCTCCCCGCTGGG
>JAJRXE010000003.1 GCA_024276455.1 Calditrichota bacterium | reverse complement strand
TTCCTATTTTTTCGGCGGAATATAAAAATCCAAAAATACTCTCGGTTTAATTGAATTTTTCTGAAAATATATTCGCATCCCATTATTATTATGTGTCAGTAAACGATCGGGAATTTATTCTAAAATTTTCTCCAGCTGATGACGCAATCCGCCGGGCAGTTCGCTGAAGGAAAGAAGCGCCCGACTGAGCTCCCGGTACAACTGCTCCAGATGGGGAAACTGCTCCCGGAGCTGTTGCAAATGAGCTTCCACGGTGCTAAGGTCGCCCCGTCTGATCGGCCCGGTCAAAGCGGCCGCCGGTCCCTGTCGGGTAACCTGTTCGATGGAAGAGTGGAGCAAAGGATTTAACATTCGGTATACCGCCTCGCCCTGAATAGGGGTGTGCCGAAGGATGTCTTCGCTGGCTTTGGCTAAAGCAACGTAAAAATTGGCGTAAAATACACAGGCCAGATGGATGGCTTTTTTCTCCGCAGCGCTGACCCGGATGCTGGGATTGGTGGAGTGTTCGAAGATTTTCTCGAACAGTTCCAGGGCGGGCTCATCTCCTTCCAGGTTGAACCAGATTTGGTTGAGGTGATGATTTTCCCTGGGATCGAGGGCGAAGGAATAAACCGGATGCACACTGGCGACCAGGGCGCCGCGTTTTTTCAGAGGCGCCAGGACCGCCGAGGGTTGCACGCCTGACAGATGCGCGACAATTTTTCCCCGCCAGGGGTGGTACTTCTCGGCCAACATTTTACCTGTCTCGGCCACCTGCCCATCGTGGACGCACAGGAGCACGACATCGGACTCCGCAATGGCATCCAGGTTGAGGCGCTCGTGGAGGAAAGCCCAGTTCAGGTTTTCTTGTAAGAATTGGATCCGCTGGGGATTACGTTCAACCAGCGAAAGGACCGGGTACCCGCGGCGACGTAAATAATAAGCCAGCGATGCGCCGGCCCGTCCCCCGCCAATAAGGGTAAACTTCGGCTTGCTCTGTGCAGTCATACCTATCACTCGACCGTTTATGAATTCGCGTTTCGCTTTGAGTCGGAATAAAACTGTCCGACCTTTTGAATAGCGTTCTTTTCATTCTTTCCAGGTAGAAAGAATGAAGCTTTTCAGGCTGAAGTGCTGCTTCCGGCAGACGATATCAGAGTGGTCGATCTTAAGATTACGAAAAACTCTCTTTTCTGACTTCCCGGTCCTTCGGGAAATAGCGGTTGTAAATTAAATCGGACAATTCCAGCGCTTCTTTAGAATAAGGATTAATTCCTGCCTGATAAAAGAATTCGTCGATCAGAGCGGATGCTTTTCTCCAGGTAGGCAATTTGTTTATGGCGTCAATGAATTCTTGAAATCGCATCTCATCTTTCCGGAAAACCTTTTTGATGAATTTTTTACGCAGTTTGGGGGAAATCAAACGGTTCAGGTCCTCCAGACGATCGCCTTTAATTTTTTCCGCCACCACGTTGGCCAACTGATCTGCAGCCGTCATGCTCGAGGCTTCCTCTTCTGCCACCTCTTCCGGCTCTTCTTCGGCTACTTCTGTCTCGGCTTCTTCTTCAAAGGTGAATTCCGGCTCGATGATCTCTACCTTTTCTTCCACCGCAATTTTTTCCACTTCGATTTCCGGTTTGGCGGTTTCCAGATCCTGAATTTTTTCGAAGAGGATCTTCTTTTCGCGTTCTTTTTCCGCTTCTATTTTTCTCTGGCGAGTCGTCTTGCCGGTGCGTAAAAGCGTTTCCAGATCGGCCAGGCTGATTTCCTGAGTGCCCTCCGCTTTTTCGGCTTCCACCAGGCGCACAAACTGTTGCAAATTGCGATCCTCGAACGCCTGAATCAGTACTTCCACCGGCAAGCTGTCTGAAGGCGGACGGCCTTCGTTTAAGAAACTAATGATGGTTTTAACCGTTTGCAGAGCAGTGTTAATGGGATCGCGCGAGTACACCTGTTCGTCAATCTTGGAAATCAGCTCTTCGAATTGATTCTGGGAAATTTCCCGCATGTATTTTAAATTGAAATAGTCGGTCAGGGCATCTTTGTAGTACTGGAACTTGTCGAAGTATTTCAGCATGTCGTACACGTCCATGGTGGTAATCAGGTAGCTGTCCTTGAACAAGAATTGGGTTAGCGTCTGATGGGGACGAATCAGGTAATTGGCTTCCAGTTTGATGGCCCGTTCCAGCAATTGATTAAATTTATTGAGATTAAATTTGGCGGTTTGTTTCAAAATGTCGAATATTTTGTCGATGAGTTGCTGTACTTCGGGAAGATCGTAATCGAAGCGTTCGTTGGAGGTAAACTTCTCCGCTTCTTCCCGCAGCCACAACTCCACCTCTTGATCAAAAAAATGTTTCACCGATTCCGGAATGTTGCGGGTCAACAAATAGGTGAGGGGAATTTCTTGCACGCGGGGAGTCAGCACTTCCTGCTGGATTTTCTTGATAATATTATCATAAATTTGCTCTAACATAAAAAATTCCTCTTTTTTCGAGTGATGCTAAATTTTAATACGAGGTCTTACAATTCGCAAGTTCAAAATACGAATGAATCAACTAATTTGGCCGGGGAATGAGAAATTTTCAAAGAACTTACGAAAGGATTTACCGTTCAATTTCTTAGACAGGAGAGGCTAATAAAATTTTCGGTAAAATGGGTTGATGAAAATCAAAAATAGAGGAATGAAAGATGGTACGAAGAATATTTTGGGACGTAGATACCCAGTACGATTTCATGAAGCCGGACGGCAAGCTTTACGTGACCGGCGCGGAAGAAATAATTCCCAATCTGGCGAAATTAACCGAGTGGGCGCGACGCCACCAGGTGCCCATCTGGGGATCGGTGGATTACCACGATCCGGATGACCCGGAAATTTCCGACCAGCCGGATTTTCGGGAGACCTTTCCGCCCCACTGCCTGAAGGGAACACCGGGACAGGAGAAGATTCCGGAAACTGCTCCTCGTCAGCCCCTCTGGATCGACACCACGCCGCTGGAAAAGGAAAAGTTGCGGGAAATGCTGGAACAGCACCCGGGAGAGGTGATTTTCCGCAAGCAATGGTTCGATGTCTTTACTAACCCCAATGTGGAGCCTGCGCTGGACATAATTCGCCCGGAGGAGATTGTGGTGTACGGGGTGGCTCTGGACGTGTGCGACGCCTATGCCATCGAAGGATTTTTGAAACGCAACGGGTGGCGTATTACCCTGGTGCTGGATGCCACCAAACCAATTTACGAAGACAAAGCCCGGGAGTTGGTGGAAAAGTGGCAAAAAGCGGGTGTAAAAGTGGTAGGTACAGAGGATATCGTAAAGTAAGGGGAAGACGAAGAGGAACGGTTGTGAGTGGATTCCAATTTTCAAGGTGGGGGTAGAAGGCTCAGTCGCTCACCACCGGAGAGGGAATGGGTTTTTCTTCTTCCGGGGGAAACGTCGTTTCGGTGGTAATCTCCTGCACCATGGCGACGTCCTTTCGTTCCCGCCGCTTTGAGAAAAACCGGTACAGGGTACCACTGATTAACGAGATGAAAAAGAACCCGATGACCCAGTTGGGAATGTTGAGGATAGCCCCGGTGAGAGCCAGCAAGTAGTAGCGGGGAAGGCGTCCCAGCAGCACGGCTGCCGTGTACTTCCACATGGGATACCCACTGGCGACCGACAGGATGCGCACCGGATAAAACGGTACCGGCGAGAGCGCCGCCACCAGATTGGTGAAGAAGGGCGCTTTGTTGTAATAGTGGACCGTGCGTTCGTACACCCGGGTTTCCCGGATTTTGCGCGCCCGGGTCCGATTGAAAATCGGCGTCAGTACCTGGTAGTCGATAATGCAGGCAATCACGGTGGGAATAGCGGCCGTGATGGTGGTCGCCAGGGCGCCAAAAATCTTTCCGTAGTAAATAATGGCCGGTTCGTGGGGAAAAGGAATGAAAGAGTTCGAGGGGATGATGTAGAAAAACAGTAATACCAATCCGAAGTACTGGGGGTAGAAGTGATGAATGAACCAGCCTGTAACAGCAGCCGAGAGCAAGGTGTAAATAATTAATTTCCAGAGTAACGCGGTTCGTCCCGTCATAGCATTACAGTTTAGAAAAAGAAAATTAGTTTGTCAAGGGGCAGGAAAAATTTTTGGGCTAATTTTTAGAAAAGTTTTCGATTTGCAGGTCAAGCAGCCTGCCTGACCTGTTTTAACACATGGACAAGCTGGGAGCTTGTCCTACGATTAAAGCCTCACAAACATTTTGCCGGCCAACTGCTGGGCGAATCCCAGAAGTTCCAGGGAAAGCAGAGCGGACAGCACAACCGAGGGCGGTTCCTGCAGCTCCATTACCAGGTAGTCGATGTGTTTGGGTTCGTCCGAAAGCAGACGGTACACCTTTTGCTCCAATTCGCCTAGATTTTCCGGTAGGGGACGTTCCACGGGTTTTTCTCGGGGGAGGAGTTGTTCAATCTCTTCCAAAATGTCGTCCACGGTTTGCACCAATTTGGCACCTTGCTGGATCAAACGATTACAACCGGTGCTTTTGGGATTGTTCACATTTCCCGGAACGGCGAATACTTCCCGGTTGTGATTCAGGGCGTAAAAAGCGGTAATCAGGGCGCCGCTGCGTTCTCCGGCTTCAATAACCAGGGTGCCCTGACTGAGACCGCTGATGATGCGGTTGCGACGGGGGAAATTGGTAGCGTCCGGACCGGTGCCGATGAAGAATTCTGAGAGTAATGCCCCCTGGCGGGGAATCTGGCGGTAAATCTTCAAATTTTCCGGAGGGTAGCAGCGTTCCACCCCACAACCCAGTACCGCCACGGTTTTCCCGCCCGTCCGGAGGGCGGTCTGGTGGGCAATGGTGTCCACCCCCCGGGCCAACCCGCTGATGATGGTAATACCCCGCTGGGTTAATTCGCGGGTGAAATGAGTAGCCGCCCATTTCCCGTAGCTGGAGGGAGTACGCGTCCCCACCACCGCCAGACCGGGTTCCCGGAGCACCCCCACATCTCCCACATAAAACAGTACCACCGGCGGATCGGGAATCCGTTTTAGCAGGGGTGGGTAATCTTTTTCCCAGATGCTGACGGTGCGGATACCGTATTTCGCCAGGTAGTTGAGCTGTTCTTCCACCGCTGCCGGATCGCCGCCGGATTTGATTTGCGCTGCGAGGGTGGTGTCGATGCCTTCCACCTGCACCAGCCGCTGAACCGGAGCGCGTTTAATCTCTTCCAGGGTGGAAAATACCTGCAAGAGCCGGCGGATGCGTCCCGGCCCGATGTTGGGAATGGTGAGCAAGTAAAGCAGATCCGCCAGTGCCGGTACGGCCATACTTCTTGCGTCCGTTTTACACCGGGTCTTGCCCGCTCCGTGGGGGAATTGGGTTTCCTGATTGCTGTTTCAAAATAATCATTTTGTGGGAATTTGTCAAATACCGGACGGAAAAAATTGCGCCGGTTCTCTCGCAACACCTGTTTTTGCGCCTGCTTGTCTCTGCAGTTTAAGGGAGGTTAACGATTAGGTCTGCCGATTCAGCATTTCCCACAGCTTCCACTGTAAATCCCGTAGACCCTCGCCCTGAACGGCGGAGATAGCCATTACCGGCGCGGAGAGGCGTGATTGGTATTTTTCAAGATAATCTGTATCCCAGATGTCTTTTTTGGTTAATGCAATCAGGGAAGGTTTCTCCACCAGTTGGACGCTGTAATTTTCCAGTTCCCGGTGAAGCACCGCGAAGGTTTGCTCCGCATCTTCCTCGGTGGGGTCAATCAGGTACAGCAGGGTGCGGGTGCGTTCAATGTGGCGCAGGAACTGGAGACCCAATCCCTTTCCCTGGTGAGCTCCTTCGATGAGTCCGGGAATGTCTGCCATGACGAAGCTTTTCGCTTCGTCCAGCCGCACGATGCCCAGGTTGGGCTGCAGAGTGGTAAAAGGGTAATCCGCCACCTTGGGGCGTGCCGCCGAGACTTTGGAGAGCAGGGTGGACTTCCCGGCATTGGGTTTGCCCACCAGCCCCACGTCGGCGATGAGCTTGAGTTCCAGCACCAGCCAGCGTTCTTCACCCGGTTCGCCCACTTCCCACTCCCGGGGGGCACGATGGGTAGGGGTGGCAAAACGGGCGTTCCCGTAACCGCCCCGGCCGCCTCTGGCGGCCACAAATTGTTGACCGGGTTCAGTCAGATCGGCCAGTACTTCCTTGGTTTCGGCATCCTTTACCACGGTGCCCGCCGGTACTCGCACGATGATGTCTTCCGCATCGCGACCGGTGCGGTTTTTGCCCATGCCGTGTTGCCCATGCCGGGCCACGTAGTGGGGACGGTACTTCAGGTCGATCAGGGTACGCAGATGGGGATCTACCTGCAGGATGATGCTGCCGCCGCGTCCGCCATCACCGCCGTCCGGACCGCCCTTGGGCACGTGCTTTTCCCGCCGAAAACTCATCGCACCGCTGCCGCCCTGCCCCGCTTTCACATATATTTTAACGTAATCGATGAACAT
>JAJRXE010000491.1 GCA_024276455.1 Calditrichota bacterium | reverse complement strand
TCCAGTCGTTGAAAATGGGGTTTTATTCTTAATTTATGGTTTCGGAGAAGGAAATTTTTTCGGGGTAGTTGTCGGTACAAGCTCCCGGCTATCATTCCTGTGTTCCCGTTTCCCTGATTCAAAAATTCGCCCTTCCAAAGATCGCACCATACCTTCTCCCGGTTTCCGATTCACCGGTTCGCCGATTCCCATTCTACTTAGGTGAATCGAGACGCAACGAATCAGAACGTTTTAATTTCTCCGGTTTCCTGAATCTCCACCGGCACTTTTTCCACTTCCGGGGGAATGGTTTTCAGAATGTGCGGTTCCTTCTTTTTCACCGAAACAATGATACCCAGTTTGCCCCGGGAAGTTTTTCCGGTACCCACGGCCACCACGCCGTTAAGCTGCAGCCAGAGTTTTTCGTACTTGCGGCGAATTTCTCGGATTTTGTCTAATTCGGCGGTCATTCCAATTCTTCCTGTTCATTACAAAAATTACACCCCCGGGACGGACTGCCTGTTCCCGACAAATTTAAAGTTGCCGCCGGTTTGCCCCGGGGAGGGGTGTTCTGTTTAGGGCAAGGTAACCTGTAGCGCCTGGAAGACGTTCTGGATGCGATTAATCACCGTACTGGTACTGCTGCCGGCAAAGAGGAGTCCCACCAGTTTATTGTCTTCGCTGACCACCGCGGAGCCGCTGTCGCCGCCCTGACTCATTCCGTCTGCCATGAGTTGGTCCACAAAAAGGGCGGTTTTATTGTCACCGTAACTGACCCGCACGGTCACGTCGATCTGCAGAATGGTGCCGGTGGTCAATCCGGTGGTGCGGCCGCTTTTCTTCACTTTCATATCCAGAGTGCCTTCGGCGATTTTGCTCACCGTTCCGATGTGGAGAATCTCGTTCTTCACAAAATCCGGTTCCAGCGGTTCGGCAATGGCGCAGTCCACCAGATTCTCCGCCGTTTCCACCCGACTGGGTTGCAAACGGGTGCGGCTTCCCACCAGGGCTGCCAGAAAGTTTAGAGCCCCGCTAATGGCGCTGGCAATGGAACAGGGGGTATCTTCCTGTTCGAATTTGATGGGAATGAATTCGCTTAAACGGGCGATGTTGTCGGCCGGAAAGGTGCCGCCATCATAACGGCCGGGTTGGAGAATGTAATCTCCGACTTGCGCCTCGTTGCTATTGGCCAGCACGTGATTGTTGGACAGAATGTACAGCTTGCCATTCTTTTTGACCAGGCATCCCAGCGTTCCGGCGGTCACCATTTCGTGCCCGATGCTGACTCCCCCGGGCGCCGGACGGTACCGTTTGGTGGGATCCTGAAAGACATGAATCAAACCCGAAGGGTACACATCGGTGGGAATCCCCTGAATGCGGGCCGGAATGATTTCGGTGCGACTCAACACCCGCTGCGGTTTTTTGGTGTCCACCGAACAAATAATGGCTAACTGGTCTGTACGTTTCCCCTGCGATATTTTGTATCCTACTCCGGTCGCGACCACGTTGGGTTTACTGAGGAGCTCCCGGCGAACTTCGGGCAGTAATTTCCGAACATCGTCTAAATTGGTTCCCATTTTCCCTCCTTCCGTTTTAAAACCAAGGGTTTCCACAAGTTAGAACGAATAAAACGCATTGAGATGGTTTCCTGGGCGAATTAAAAATTTTACCGAGAAAAAAGCCGTTTTTCCTGAATGTGACGAAACTTTCCGGAATCTGTGGTAGATCAAACTCGGAATTGCTGTCAACGAGACCAGTGGAAGCGTCTTCCCTGAAAATGGTGCCGTGATGAAATAATGGGGAATCCTTTCGCTACATATTTTAACAAGCGGAAAAAAGAAATCAAAGGAGAAAATGTTCGGAAACGAAAAAGTTACCACCGGAAAGGAAGGGATTCCGGCGGCAATCAATTTTCAAAAAAAGCCCGGTGAAGTTCCACCACTGCCTCTTTCAACCCTGCGTCCGGGGTAACCAGGCTCAGATTCACATTGGAGGCGCCAAAACTAATCATCTCGATGGGGAAATTCTTCAGCGTGGTGAACACCCGCGCCAGAAAGGCGGGGCTTTCTTTAATGTCTTCGCCCACCAGCGAGATGATGGACATGCCGGTTTTGACCTCCACCCGGGAGAATTCGCCCAGTTCCTGCAGTACCGGTTCCAGTCTTACTCCGTTGTCCAGAGTAAGGGAAACGGTGATTTCGGAAGTGGAAATCAAATCCACGGAAATGCGGTGGCGGGCAAATACCTCGAAAATGCGTTCCAGGAACCCGTAAGCCATCAGCATGCGGGTGGATTCCACCGTAAGCATGGTAACGTTTTGCCGGAAGGCAATCGCCTTCACCTCGCCGGGACGGGTGCCCTGGTGGACGATGGTTGTACCGGGATCATTCGGTTGCAGGGTGTTTTTTACCACCACGGGAATTCGTTTTTCCATGGCCGGCTGAATGGTGCTGGGGTGCAGCACCTTGGCGCCAAAATAGGCCAGCTCGGCGGCTTCTTTGAACGAGAGCTCCCGCTGGGTGCGGGCGGCCTCCACCAGTCGAGGGTCCACCGTCATGATGCCACTAACGTCGGTCCAGATTTCGATGGAGTCGGCGTTAAGAATGTTCCCCAGCAGGGCGGCGGTGTAATCGCTGCCGCCCCGACCCAGGGTGGTGACCAGGCCGTTTCCGGTGCGACCGATGAATCCCTGAGTCACCACGGTAATGCCTTGTTCCAGCAGCGGGCGAAGTTTTTCTTCCACCCGTTGCTGCAGGCGTTCCCGCAGAGGCTGGGCTTGTCCGAAACAATTGTCGGTGATCATGACTTCCCGCACATCGAACCACTGGCTACGGGAGTGCTGGCGGCGGAAATAGGCAGCGAAAATGTGGGTGGATAATAATTCGCCGTGGGCCGCTACGGCATCGCGCACCCGGGGCGTGGCTTCCCGCAGGTAAAATATTCCGATCAGCAGAATCTCCAGGGTGGAAATCAGGCGGGTGATGTCGTTTTTCAAGGGGCGGTCTTTCTCCAGCCCTAGCTTTTTAATGATCTCCAGATGGCGTTTTTCCATCTCCTTTTTCAGGGCAGAGGCCTCTTCCATGTTGCCGCGAGAGGCTAATTCCACCATTTTTAGCAAGTCGTTGGTGGTGCCGGCGGTGGCGGAAAGCACCACCACAACCGGCGGCGGGGTGTTGGCAACAATGGCTGCCACCCGCTGCATGGCCTCGGCATCCTGCACCGAGGTTCCCCCAAATTTCAACACTTTCATACCCAATCCCCCGGAACGTCTGTTTACCCGCGCCAAAGGTCATTCTTTGCGCCGGGTGAATCGTTTTGACCTACTCCTACGTTAACCCTGGCCTTCCTCCCTTGCCTGCGAAAGTATTACTAATTATCTGCCCTTTCGAAAAGAAGTTTAGAAAAAACGTCCGCCGGATTTCTGATTTTCCGGTTAGGATTGTTTTTTCCACTATTTTTCATTTTTCCCCAGGATGCTGCGTCCCCAATTTCAAATTGCGGATTGCGGATTGCGAATTTCGAATTTTCCCAAAGTGGCTGCGCCTGAGTTTCGTGTTTTAAGTTTCCAGGGTCTCTGTTTAATGTTAGATTGACTCTTTTTGTTAACTTCCCAAAGCGATTTTACTTTCCGTTGGGGTAGAACAGCGGCGGATGTTTCTGGTGGAAACCGGTCGCTTCCTGGTAAATCCGGGCAACCGCCAGCAGGGTGGCTTCGTCGAATAAACGGCCAATGAAGCTAATGCTCACCGGGGTGCCTTTTTCGGTGAATCCATTGGGCAGCACCACGCAGGGGTGTCCGGTAAGGTTGGTGAGCAGCAGGTTGGGACCGAAGGAAGGCGTTACGTAAACGTCCACGCTGTCCATTAGGTGGGCCATGGCCTGAATGAGCTGGTAACGAACCCGGTTTGCCTGCAGATATTCCACCGCGGGAATGAAACGGGCTGCCCGGAAGACGTTGGGCCAGGCATTTTTTACCTGCCGCACCAGCAGGCTGTCGCCACCGGAGCGGGTGAGCTCATCGAAAGCCGCTGCGGCTTCGGCATTGAGAATGAAAGAGAGGGCGTACACCGGGATATCCGGCAGCTCTACCGGTACCAGATTCGCTCCTAATTCCCGCAGCTTTTCCAGCGCGGCCTGATTGAAGGCGCGATTCACGCTGTCCCTCTCGAAAGCGGATTTCAAATAACCAATACGTAAGTGGGAAAAATCCACCTGCGGTTGGTAGTTAAACGACGCCTCGATGACGCTCTGGTCCAGACCGTCCGCCCCGCGAATGGCGTTAAACACGATGGCGCAGTCCTCCACCGTGCGGCAAATGGGCCCGATTTTGTCCATGCTCCAGCTCAGCGCCATGGCCCCGGTGCGGCTCACCCGCCCGAAGGTGGGACGGAGTCCGGTGGTACCGCAGCGGGTGGAGGGCGAGACGATGGAGCCCCAGGTTTCCGTGCCGATGGAGAACGCCACCAGTCCGGCGGCTGTGGCGGCGGCAGACCCGGCGGAAGATCCGCTGCTGCCCTGCTCCAGATTCCAGGGATTGCGGGTTTTGCCGCCGTACCACACATCGCCCCAGGCCAGGGCACCCAGGGTCAATTTGGCCACCAGCACCGCCCCGGCTTCTTCCAGCTTTTTGATTACCGTGGCGGTCTGGTCAATGACCTGATCTTTGTACGGCATGGCGCCCCAGGTGGTTTTGTACCCCTTCACCGCCAGCAGATCCTTGGCACCGTAGGGAATTCCGTGCAGCGGACCGCGGTACTCTCCGGCAGCGATTTCCACGTCTGCCCGCCGTGCCTGTTCCAGCGCCAGCTCCTCGGTCAGGGTAATCACACATTCTAATTGCGGACCGTATTTCTTCAAACGGTCCAGATACAGCCGGGTAAGCTGGAGGGAGGTGATTTGGCGGGTACGAATGAGTTCTCCCAATTCCCGCACGGAGTAAAAGGCTAACTCTTCGAAATTTTCCGGTACGTTCACTTCGCCGAGCGGACTCCAGTGAATCGGTTTCTGCTCCTGCGGCGGGCGAAATCCCACCGGAAGGGGATTGAAGATGAGTGCCGGTGGTACGCTGTTGGGGAGGGGAATCTCCCGGATTTGACGGTAGCTCTGCAGGTAATCCTGCAGATTCTCCCGCATGGAATCCCGCTCCGCCGGAGAGAATTGCAAACCAAGCAGATGCTCGACGGCTTGAATGGCTTGCGGGGTGATCGGATTCTGTTCCTGCGCGCCGAGGGGTCGCGCAGTTGCCAGTAACGCCAACAATGCGATTGCGGAGATAAATTTAAACATTATTTCCTCCTTCCAGTTTGTCTGTAAAAATTATTACATTGTCGCTTAAATGTTTCCCCCAAACGGTGCTGCGCGGAGCAATCTGTTGGGGAGGGGGACTTTGCTCCGATAATTAACAAAATAATTCGGCGCCGGTCAAATAAAAACGCTTGCAATTCCAGAAGGATTGAGGAGGAATTAAAGAAGCGCCTGGTGAAAAATTGACCTTTTGAATTGGTAACCGGAAATTGTCCCAGGAAAAATGCCGAGGGAAGCATAAAAAATGCTCGCATTTTCCTAAACTGATTTCTACCTTTCTGGCGAAAGGGCGAAAAATGGGTTGGTTGCAGAGTGCAAAAATAATGGGTGTCAAAAAAGGGGAGTCCCGATGGATGAAATGAAACCGATGAACCCGGATTGGTCGGAAGAAGTGGCGGCTTTCTGGAAGGAGCGGGAAGAGCTTAATGAGCTGGTACTGAAACAGGCCGATCTGACCATCAAGCGCTTTTTTAGTCTGGATGGACAGGCTTACCGGGAAGGGGCGTTGCCGGTAAAGACCAAAGAGATGCTGGGGCTAGTGGCTTCGCTGGTGCTGCGCTGCGACGACTGCATCCGCTACCATCTGGTGCGCTGTCGGCAGGAGGGGGTGAGCACCGCGGAACTGACCGAGGTCATGGGAATCGGGCTGGTGGTGGGCGGTTCCATTACCATTCCCCACCTGCGGCGGGCTTACCGCTTCTGGGAGGCTTTGCAGAGAGGTGAGACTCCCGCTGACGATTCACCCTGAGCAGGAGAACGAAGAGTCCCTGAAGAAACGAACCGTCTGATTTTCAGGGACTCTTTTTAGTTGGTAACCCGAACCAGCCCGGCCGTCTCTGGGAAAATGGTTAGTTTGTGGGACCCACTTCCCGGGTTTTGCCGCCCCGGCAGGGAATGGTTGAAGAATTTACAGCAAACGCGGTATTTCTTCCAGCTGTCTCTCCAACCAGCCGTGCCAGTCGGTTCCGGGTTGCGGTTTAAATTTAAAAGGAAAGTTCGGTCCGGTTCGGAAATGCCATTCCCGGGTCTTTTTCCGTTTGCCCAACGTTACTTCCAGGGTTTTCTCTTTCCCCCGGCGGGAAATCACAATCCGTACCCTGTCTCCGGGATCGTAAAAATTCACCGTTCGCAGCAGGTCCTGGTAATCATCAATCCGCTTGTCGGCAATTTTCAGGATCACGTCCCCGGCTTCTATTCCGGCTTTTTCGGCAGGAGAGTCCTTCAGAACCTCTGTGACGAGTACGCCGTGGTCCACCTGGAAATATTTTTTCAACTGTTCGCTTAATTCCTGAACCTTGACGCCCAGGTAGCCTCCCTTTTTAAAGTAAAACGGAATTTCCGGAGCAGGCCGCTGACTCCGCCACCAGAGAAATGGCCACAGGGCGCTCAGCTCGTCTTTGTCGATGTCGATGTGAATCTCGCCCGGCTCTCCGGGTTTCAGATCGGCTTCAAAGGTAAGGGTGTTCCCTTTCCGGTTCACCACAATTTCAACGGTTTTCTCCCCTTTAATGGCTTTCAGGGCTTCTTTCAAATCCTCCGGATCGCTGATGGGCTGACCGTCGAACTCCGTAATGATGTCACCTTCCTGCAAGCCGATTTTCTCCGCCACGCTGCCATCCAGCACGGTAACGATTTCCGCCCCGCCTTTCAGATGGCGCTCCTTCAGGAGGGCGTCCTCTGGTTCTTTGACAATCACTCCCAGCGTGGGGTGATCCTTCACTTTAATTTTAACAATATCGGCGTCCTTGTCCGTGGCGGCAAACAAATTAAAACAAAAATAAGTAAAACGAGCAGGGGAAAAAGGCGGTACTTCATAAGCTGGTCCTCCGCTTTTTTGTTGACATCAAAACCACCAGGCTCGCTGATGAAAACCACTGAAGTCGATTTAACGGGTGAATGAGAGAATACATCATAACGTTTTCAACTTTTCAAACCAATCCCTCTATCTGCCTTATATGCGATATTTAGCCCCAAAAGTTTCAGAAAAAAATTTTTCTGTAGTAAGCGAGTAGCCGCAAGCTTCAGCTTGCGCTTTTGTTGTCTTGAAATTGATCATCATGACCGTTCGCGTGTGTTTTAACTTTTCTTTTTGAATTTTCCGCTTCGTTTGCGATTTTTGGAAAGAAATGTGCGGTTGAACGCTATTTTGAGGAGCTACGGCGAATGAGCGAGTGGGCCCAGGTTCTCCTGTTGTTCGGTGTTGGTGCGCTGGCGGGTTTTATTAACATCATGGCGGGTGGTGGTTCGTCCATTACCCTGCCGACCCTGATTTTTTTGGGATTGGATGGCGCGCTGGCGAATGGCACCAATCGGGTGGCTATCTTCATTCAGAACATCTTTGCCGCCGCTTCATTCCGGCAACAAAAGGTTTCGGCGGTGCGCCAGAGCCTTTCCCTGGCAGTGTGGACGTTGCCCGGTGCCGTTATCGGGGCGCTGGCAGCCATCCGCATTAGCAACCGCTCTTTCCAGCACATTCTGGCCATCGTCATGATTGGCATCGTAATTACCATGTTGCTGCCAACAAATCGGGGGAAATATCCCACCACAGAACATGGACGCCGCAACTGGTTAATCTATCCGGCTCTCTTTGTCATCGGATTTTACGGGGGGTTCATCCAGGTGGGAGTCGGCTTCCTGTTTATGGCGGCCCTTTACCATTTGCTGCGAATGAATTTGGTGTATGTGAATATGCACAAGATTTTCATTGTGTTAATTTACACCCTGCCGGCTCTGGCAATCTTTATCTGGTCCGGCAACGTGAACTGGAAATTGGGGTTAGGTCTGGCGGCTGGTAATGCCTTCGGCGGCTGGTGGTCGGCCCGTTTGGCGGTCAAAGGCGGGGAGCGGGTCATCCGAATAGTCCTGAGTGTGGCCATTGTCATTATGGCGGTGAAGTTGTTAGGAGGATTTTGAGAATATGAGGGATGATCTGGAGTAAGGACTTAAGTAATAAAGTAGCAATTAGACTCTTCGACTTTTGAGCTGATTGCTGTGATGGGCGGTCGGAAATGTATTTGAACCCTAATTTATTGAAATTAAAATTACTTGGTAAACCATTCCTCCGGAAAAATAATTGATTTTACTCAGAGTATTGAGTAAATTTGCTCAAAACATTGAGTAAAATTAAAATGTACAAAAGGCCCATATTTTATATTGTTCTACAAAGGGTTCAGGAAAAACGCCGTTTTATCCAGGTTCTTGCAGGTCCCAGACAAACAGGAAAGACAACTTTAGCACGCCAAATCATGGAGACTATCGAATATCCTGCCCACTATGCTTCCGCAGATGAACCGTTATTAAAAGATCAGTTTTGGATAGAGCAGCAATGGGAAGCGGCACGATTACGAACTAAAAATCAGAAAGGCCTGTTAATTCTGGATGAAATTCAAAAAATTCAGGGATGGTCGGAAACCGTAAAAAAATTGTGGGATGAAGATACTGCTAATAGAAGACCTCTTCAAATTATTTTATTAGGTTCTTCACCGCTTTTAGTTCAACAAGGACTAACGGAAAGTCTGGCTGGAAGATTTGAGATAATTTATGTCACTCATTGGTTTTTTCCTGAGATGCGGGATGCCTTCGGTTGGGAGCTTGATCAATTTATTTTTTTTGGTGGATACCCGGGCGCGGCTGATTTAATCTCTGATGAAGAACGCTGGCAAAATTATATCAAAAATTCTCTAATTGAAACGAACGTTTCCCGCGATATTTTATTGATGACACGTGTTGATAAACCAGCTTTACTTCGTCGCCTTTTCGAATTAGGTTGTAAATTTTCAGGACAGGTTTTATCCTATCAAAAAATGTTGGGTCAACTTCAAGATGCTGGAAATACTACAACTCTTGCCCACTATCTTAATTTACTTGGCGGCGCCGGTTTAATTACAGGAATTCCCAAATATAGCGGAAATATGGTTCGTCAACGTGCCTCAAGTCCTAAACTTTTAACGCTAAACACAGCCTTATTATCAGTCTATTCGCATTTGAGTTTTCAACAAGCAAGGCAAAATACAGAAGTTTGGGGGCGTTTTGTTGAATCTGCGGTTGGGGCCTATCTGGCAAACGCTATCAAAGGGAAAAATATAGAATTGTTTTATTGGCTGGAACGTAATCGGGAAGTTGACTTCGTTTTGCTTAGAGGAGACGAACTAATTTCCATTGA
>JAJRXE010000490.1 GCA_024276455.1 Calditrichota bacterium | reverse complement strand
TACCCTGGACAACCGCTCCCTGGTAACGGTGCTGATGGGGTATCAGCTCAATCCTTTTCTGATGGCCACGGTGGTGTACCGCTGGTACTGGGTGAAGGAAGTGGATGAAGCGGGCCTGGTGAGTTACAAACCGGTGGAGCGCATCGAACCGGGGATCGGGTTTAGTATTCATTTTTAACCACGAATAACACGAATTTTCACGAATTTTAACGATTCTGAAATAGTAGAATAGAACACTCTTTCTGTTTTATCTTGGGTGCTGTAAAAAATAATTTGAAATAAAGATCTTTGTGTCCTTTGAGGTAGTCGCTGCGTTCTTTGCAGTTTCTTAAATTTTAACAAAGGAAAATTTGGCGGCAGGGAGGTGGGGGTAAGAAAACTTAACCGGTCCTGCAATGGATTTCGCTCCTTTGGCGCGGGTGTTCGCGCCCCTGCTGGATGTGTTCTACCCGCCGCTATGCATCGCCTGTCAGCAGGTGGTGGAGGCGGACGGTGCGCTGGGGAAGCTGGTGTGCTCGGACTGTTTGGCAGGCCTGAAGTCGGTCGCTCCAGAGTTCGTGCAGGAGCAGCTGCTCGCCCGCCTGGAAGAATGCCATCTGGACGCCCTTTACATCGCCTGGGAATTCGATCCGGTGTTGCAGGCCATCATTCACCATTTTAAATACCAGAAAATGCCCCGTCTAGCACGGAAGATCGGCGCCCGGGCAAGGGATGTGTTGGCAGAACGTGGCCTTGAGATGCGTGCTGAAGCGGTGTTGCCGGTGCCGTTGCACCAGATTCGTGAGAAAGAGCGGGGGTACAACCAGAGCGTCTGGGTTGCCCGGGGAATTTTTTCGGAATCCGCTGGCCGGGTGCAGAAGGGAATTCTGGTACGTACCCGCAACACCCCCTCGCAAACCCGGCTAAATCGGGAAGAAAGGCGCGAGAATGTATTTCAGGCCTTCCGGGTTAACCGACCGGAAGCGGTGGAAGGAAAGCGCGTGGCGTTGGTGGACGATGTGGCCACCACCGGCGCGACGTTGAACGAATGCGCCCGGGTGTTGAAAGCAGCCGGAGCCCGACAGGTGGTGGGGGTAACGTTGGCCACACCGGTTGAATAAAATCCGTGCCCGTGAAAAACGCGAAATACCCGAACTTCACAGTCTGCAAATAATTCCAGAAAAAAAGATGGCTTAAATTTAAATGAGAAAGTAAAATTGTTTTTTCGCGTTTATTCGGGTGTTTCGTGGGCTATTTTAGAATAATTGGCAGGGGACGGAAGAGGACAATCTCCTGAGGCGAAACCCGTGCCTGGTAGGCCAGGGCTTCCACTCCGTGTTTTACCGCCTGACGCAGCAGCTTCCCGTAGCGCGGATCGATCTGGTCCGCCGGTGCAAACAGGTCGGCGTCTTCGCGCTGCACCACGAAAAAAATCACCGCCCGGTGTCCCTCCGTCACCATGTCCATGAGTTCCTGCAGGTGTTTCTGTCCCCGCACTGTGACGGCATCCGGGAAGAGAGCCCGTCGGTTTTCCACCAGGGTGACGTTCTTTAACTCGACGTAACACTTTTCCGCCCCATTTTCCAGCAACAAATCCACCCGACTGTTCTGTCCGTATTTCACTTCCTGACGAATGACCGGGTAGCCCTGCAGCTCTTTCACCACTCCGGTGCGAATGCCTTCCACCACCAATCGATTGGGGTACTGGGTATTGATGCCCACCCAGATCGGTCCCACCTGCACCAGCTCCCAGGTATAAGGCAATTTACGTCTGGGATTGTTGCTGCGGGAAAGGAGCACCCGGGAACCGGGGTCGTTACACCCCTTCATGCTGCCGGAATTGGGGCAATGGGCGGTGACGATTTGACCGTCCTTCAACTGGACATCGGCCAGGAAGCGTTTGTAGCGTTTTAACAATTTACCGGGGATTAAATCGGAAGGTAATCTCATGCTATTTTTTCTCTTCCAAAAATTGACAATTTTGTTTGTCCAGGTGGACTCTTACCCTTATTTTGCGAGAAATAATTTAAGGGCAATCGCCCGGTTGAGCCAGTGAATTAAATTTTTGCCGTATTACCAGTATTTTCAGGAGGGTTTTTCCGATGCATCCAAAACGGATTCACATTGTAGGGCCAAAGAACAGCGGGAAGACCACCCTAATAGAGTTTTTAGTGGGAGAGCTAACGGCGCGCGGTTTGAAGGTGGGAACCATGAAGCACTCCTCGCACAGTCATTCTCTGGATCGTCCAGGGAGCGATTCCGACCGACACCGACGGGCCGGGGCCAATCCCGCCGCCTTTTTCACCAGCGAAGGCATGACCCTGGTGGTTTCCGATTCCGGGGATGAGCTGCTGGATGAAATCCAGCAGACGGCTTACGCTCGCTGTGATGTGGTGCTGGTAGAATCGCAGCGCCGTGCTCCCTCCCCGAAAATCGTGTTGGCGGAACCGGACGACCTCCTGGACGATCTGCAAAATGTCGTTGCAGTGGTCAACTCGGAAGGGCTCCACCAGAAGTACCCCGCTTTTCTTCCTTTCGACAAAAAATTGGTCCGTTTCTTGATTCAATTTCTTGCCGGGCGGGAGTGAATGGTCGGGTCAAGATCTAAATCTACGTAATTAAAACATGAGTTTTCCTGATGGTTGTCAATCCTGGAACTTCACTGGGGAGTCAATAGTCAGCCCCAGTTTAAATTATCGAAAAAATGAGAGAAAAATTTTTTCGAATCATTGAATTTTTTTTAATTTACGCCTTGCCCCTACCTGAATTAACAAGTCCTTACTGTCCTCTTGTCCCTCTGCCTGTCAGTTGGGAGGGGAAAATGGGGAGTGGGTTGGTTAGAAAAATCAAACTCTCTCTTAATTTTTACTCCAATTAAATTTTTTCAACTTATTTAACTTATGTCTTAATTAACACAACAGGTTAATTTTTAAAATTTGTAATAGTTGTTCTTTATGGCTTGATACCTTCGTGAGGGGATTTAATCTAATGTTTTTAAAAATATTGCGCCCTGGTGAGAGAAGTGCATGGAGTATTGGGGAAGCGGCCTTTGAACCAGACCGCTTCGTCCAATATCGCATGAATCAGGTAGGCTGATGAGGGGAGGTTTATCCTGCGGCTTGAAATTTTAGGCGCGTTTGAATCCCACCGAAAGAATCGGCTTCTTTTTCCTGTCGTTTTGCCATCCAATTTTCCACTTCTTTTCGCCAGTAAGGACGCAGTAAATCCATGGTCTGGTAAAATTCTTCCAGCGGGATGGTACAGAGATAGTGCTGCACTCCGGAGGAAATCTCCAGATGAGAAATCTCCGCTTGCAGCCTGGCGAATAAATCGTCAGCTTCCTGCAAATGGGTGCGGAGCAGATGAGCAATTACGGGAATAAATTCGTGATTATTATTTTCCCGTAAAAATGTTTGGAGGAGCAATAATTTATTTTCATCCACTTTCGCGACCCAATTTTGCAGGAAGCTGATCCAGTTTTTTTGAGGTAACAGACTGCCCAATTGAAATAAAAACAGTTTTTCGCTTTCAGAAACGCGATCAATCCGGGTCCGAATGTATTCCACGGTCAATTCGGGATATTGCAAAACTCCCTTGAGAGCCAGGTTCCGAACTTCCTGACGGGAATGATCCAGAAATTTCAAATAAAGATTCCAGAGAGAAGCATCCCGATAGTACAACAGACCTTCCAGGTATTTTTCCAGACGCGAACGATTTCTCAAACTCACGTTTTCCAGTAAGATATTTTTCGCTTCAGGAATCTGATTCTGGGTGGCCAGCTGGAGCAGTAGGTCTTGTTCTTCGCGATTTTTGATTTTGCGATACAGCGTTAACAGAGCCGGTTCCTGAATTCGAACGTTCTTCCAGGTCAAATAGCGCAGAATCTGCAGGTTAATTTCTCGGGAAATTTCAGGATATTGGGCGAAATAAATTCCCGGAAAATTTTCCACAAAACGGTAGAGGAAAATCTGATAACTTCTGGGATCCTTTTTAAAATAGGTTAAAAGCTCTTTGAGGGCAATGGAGCTGGGTAAATGGCTTAAGCAAATAAGATAATCCTGTAAGGAAATTTTATCGGCATATTCTTCTTGAATTTTCTGAAGAATTCTGAAGTAGTGGGTTGGAATCACCGCCTGGGGATACCGACGGAAAATGGCTGCCAGGGCTTTGAGGAGTTCGTCGCCCATTTCCCGAGCGTGATTTTTCAACCATTGTAATACCAGGTTTAAACTGCTGGCATTGCCGTTTTCCTGGACCGTATTGAGAAAATCGAACACGGCAATGGGATCTGTTGCCAGATATTCTTCCTGAATAATCCGGTTTTCCCAGTGCAAAAATATTTTGGTAAGGGAGCTAAGAATCATTGGTTGCAACCGGAGGTTGCGTTGGGCTTGCTCGTAAAGCAGAGGAACGGCGGAAATCTCGTGTACCTTGCCCAGTCCCTTAATGGCACATTCCACTACCTGGGGATCGGGATCGTCCAGCAGATGGATTAAGTAAACACCCGATTGGGGGTGGGCAATATCGGCGATTAGCTCAGCGGCAATTTTTCGGAGCTCACTTTTGGGACTTTTCATTAACCGTCGCAGGGGAAGCAGGGATTCCGGGCCGATTTCGCGCAGGATTTCCATGGCCAGGCTTCTAACAGAAATCTGGGGCGAGTACAGAGTGTCGGCCACAATCTCTGCCACCCAGCGGTCCTTCTCGCGGGTAAAGGCGTTAAATAACGCTTCCCGCACCGCCGGATGAGGTTCAGAGAAATAGCCGGAGAGAATCTTAAAAATGTGAGGATCAGCTAATCCGCTCAGTTTAGCGATAGCTTCTACTTTTTTCTCAACGTCAGGCTGATTTAAACTTTTAAGTAAATGAATCCTTTTTTCTTCTGTCATCAGTCAACAATCCCTGTTTTCCCTAATTATTTGCAATTGATGTGCCACAAATTTTTGTTGTTAAAGGATTTTTCTTGTTGCAGGATTACATCACGTTATTGTGTGATTTAGTGATTTGTAGTCCCGGTTTCTTTGAAGACGGCCATTTTTAGACGGTTTGATGAATCGTCACCAGGGTAAGGTATTTTCAACACTCTGTCGTTACAAATCCTGGTCGGTTGGGCTGAACAGGTACGAGGTTTGTTTGTATGAAGTAGCGCGTGGTGCCAATCATTAAAATTAATTGAAAGATTCTCAGTTTTCACATGGTGAATGGTCGTCCCCTCTGTCTCGGATTCCCTTGCAGACGGAAAATTGGCGCTGTGTTTTCGAGAATTTATTTACCTTCCACCCGTCCCTTATTTTAACGACTTGCGGGGAAGAAGATCGGAGAAATATGAAAAATCCTATTCAATAACGGACTAATTGATTGAAGTGAAACACATTCAAAGCGATTTTCACAACGGTGAAGCAGCGCGACCTTTGTGCAATAGAAAAGGCGGACTTTTCCATGACAGGGGGTACCGTGACGATGCTGGAAGATAAGATTAAAAACCATTCTCCCGTTTTCCTAAAATATTTGAAGCGTCATTTTATGGTGTATATCAAATTTACTATGATCTAATTTTTTATTTTGGGTTAATAATTATTGATTGAGTAAGGTCTTTTATTATATTAAAATGAATTAAATATTAAAAACAGAGCATTTCCTGATTTTTCTCATTTTGAGATAAAGCAAGATTGAACATAATCACGACTTTTTTCCAAACCGTTGATCAGGGTTCGTAAATAATGACAGTCACCGGCAACAAAAAGCAAATAAATCAGCCTTTTCCTACCGATGAATCGTTGTCCGAAATGCGTCGAGAGGTCGAAACCTTGCGCAATCGGGTGGAAGCGCTTTCCAGTTTAATGGAAATCAGTGCGATTATTAATTCCACGTTGAATCTGGACGAAGTAATGATGTTGGTAATGGAGAAAGCCCAGGCGGTCATGAATGCCGAAGCCAGTTCTGTGATGATAATTAATGAGAAAAAGGGGGTTTTAGAATGTCCGGTAGCGTTGGGGGAGGTTGGGGAGAAAATTCGTCTGATCGAGCTTCCCATGGATAAAGGAATTGTGGGGTGGGTGGTTCAACATGGCGAACCCCTCAACGTTCCGGATGCCTATCAAGACCCGCGTTTTAATCCGAAAGTGGATGAAGAGACCGGATTTCGCACCCGTTCCATTCTGGCTGCCCCGTTGAAGGTAAAGGAAAAACTTATCGGGGTGGCGGAGGTAATTAATCGAGCCGATGGGAAAGCCTTTGATGAAGATGATCTGGAGCTTTTTTCCACCTTTTGCCGGAATGTGGCGCTGGCGATTGAAAATGCCCGGGTGCACCGTCTGGAACTGGAAAAGCAGCGGATTGAGCAACAGTTAGAAGCCGCCAAAGTCATTCAGGAAAGTTTTATGCCGGAACACTTACCGCAATCTCTGGAAGGTCTCTTTCAGGTAGTCGCGAGAAGTATTCCTGCTGTGGCGGTGGGAGGAGATTTTTACGATGTTCTGGAACCCGTTCCCCGAACGCTGGGCGTTGCCATCGGTGATGTTTCCGGGAAAGGGATCCCAGCCGCCCTTTACATGGCTCGTCTGGTGAGTGATTTTCGCATCCATGCCCGGAATGAGCAAGCGCCCGAGCGGGTTCTCGCTGCCCTGAATAGGGTTCTCAGTACTCGGAGCCGGCGGGGAATGTTCGTGACTTTTTTCTACAGCCTCTTGCATCTGGACACCGGCGAATTCCACTTTGCCGATGCAGGACATCTCCCTTTTTTGCGCATTTCCCGCCAGGGAGACTCCGAGTGGATTTCCGGATCGACGGGGATTCCCCTGGGAATATCCCCTGGTTTCCCGTACCAATCCGGAAAAATACAGTTACGCCCGGGCGATACCCTGGTATTTATTACCGACGGTATTGTAGAAGCTAAAAATCGAACTGGGGAGATGTATTCCTTCAAGCGGGTTCAGGACATCCTCTCCAGACCCAAACTAAGCGGGAAAGATGCCCTGGACATATTGTTGCAGGATGTTTACCAATTTATCGGCGAAATGGAGCAGCACGATGATGTAACGGCTCTGGCGTTAGGCTGGAGAAAGCCGTAGAATTTCGCAGAAAATGCCTGGATTTTGCTTAAGCTGCTCGCAGTCGATTTCCTACTCCCGGTAAAGGAACGGCTTACAGAGGGAAACAGAGAAGATATTCGATTTTGAAGTCAGTACGTGTTTAAATTAATTACGGTAACACAGAAAAAGTGAAAAAACAGCAGGACACCATCGAAATCGTCATACCCAGCCAACCCAGATATTTGAAAGTGGTGCGGTGTGCGATTGATCATTTGTGTGTGCTTAATAATTTTCCAGATCGGGAACGTCAGGGAATTACGCTTGCCGTGGATGAAGCCGTGACGAACGTCATTCGCCACGCCTATCATAACGATCCGAATAATCAAATTACGGTGCGTTGTCGTATTGCTCCAGATGCTCTTGAGATTGTGTTGCACGATTTTGGAACCTCCGCCGATCCGGAGAAAATTCGCGGTCGGGAACTCAGCGAGGTGCGTCCCGGTGGATTGGGGGTACATCTCATTCAGGCGTATATGGACGAAGTCCGCTATGAACCGGATCCTGAAAAAGGAAATAAGTTGATAATGATTAAACATTTTTCATCAGGAGCGTGAGATGCTTGAAGTGAATGTA
>JAJRXE010000489.1 GCA_024276455.1 Calditrichota bacterium | reverse complement strand
CTGCGCATTGGGTTTATCGGACTGCTGGGTTTGCCGCTTTTTCTGTACGGATTGGTCAACAATTACCCGGCGAATTTTTTACCCGCCCGCCTGAGTCATCGGAAGGCGCGTAAAGAGACCGATGTGGCCACCATTCGGCTGCTCATCGGAAGCGTGACCTTCCCGGTGTTCTACGCTCTGCAGTCCGCCCTGGTTTTTAATTACGTTGGAACGGTGGCGGCCATTGTTTATTTTGTGAGCCTGCCCTTCAGCGGGTTCTTTGTGCTGACTTTTCGGAATTTCTACCGCCGTTACATTCAAAATGTGCGTCTGGGGCTGCTTTTAATGAAAAATCGTCAGGCGGTGGAACGGCTGAAGAAGGAGCGGGCGGCCATTGTGGCCGAACTGGATCTGCTGCGGGAACAGTATCTTTTTATTGAAAAAAAGGAAAAAGCAGCAAAGGAAGCGATGCCCTTATGACCTCCAGAGTTTTGCAGATAGAAAATTTGTCTTCCCCGGAGCTGGAGAAGCTGGACCGGGAGAAAACTCTCTTTATTCTCACGGTGAGTCCGTTGGAAGAGCACGGACCCCATTTACCACTGGGCGTGGATGTGTTCATTGCCGAGTATCTGATTGAGAAAACGCAGGAGCGGATTCTGCAGGCCTTTCCGGATTTCACCATTGTGCGTTTTCCGCCCTATTTTCTGGGGGCGGGGGGAATCCCCTGGCTGGGTACCTTTAACGTCCCGCAGCGGCAGGTGCGGGCGCTGGTGGAGAGGATTTGTGGTCATCTGGGACGGCACGGTTTCCGGTACGTATTGTTGAGCAACGGTCACGGTGGCGCCGGGCATGTGGTGGCTCTGGAGGAAGCCGCCCGGCGGGTGTCCCGGAAGTATGGCATGTCGGTGGTCTCGCTGAGTGGTCGGATCGCTTACAATTTCCTGACGGGTAAATATCTTGCGGAAATCGAACAAAAACTGGGGCGTTCGCTTACCGGGGAAGAGAGAGCCGCCTTCCGAACCGATTCTCACGCCGGCTGGTGGGAGACCAGCATGATGCTATTACTGCGTCCGGAGCTGGTCAAGTCCCTTTACCGGGAATTACCCCCGTTTGTCATCCCTCGCCGGAAGCGTTTGTTTCGCCGGACCTTTCCGGGCGACCGGGGGTACCGGGGCACCCCGGCGCTGGCTAACAGGGAATTTGCCGAAGCCACCGTGGCGGTGCTGGTGGAAAAATCCTGCCAATTCATTTCCCGCTGGTTAAAAGGCGAGCAGATTGGGGAACAATTTACTTCCCCCCTGTACAAAATCCCGTTTTTACGAACCAATTTTGCTCGTGCGGTGGCGCTGGGTTTGGTACTGATTACAGTCATCATGTTGCTGATCTTTAAATGAAAAGTAAAATTCTTCGCTTAATCCTGCTTGGCTGGATTCTTGGAGGGCTGGCGATTTACTTTTACCTCCCCGCCCTTCAGGCAAGGCTGATTCTCACCCCGTTCCACCGGCCGTTCTGGATTTCCCGGGTCTGGCGCGGAGCGGACGATCCGGCTGATCTGGACCTTCCCTTCGAACGTATTGCAGTGGTGACCCCGGATGGCGCGGTGTTGCGGGGCTGGCTGATTTTACCGGATCGTGCCCACCTGACGGTTTATTATTTGCACGGACATGGGGACAATCGGACTCAGGGACTGCCCCGGGCGCGCTGGCTTTACCGCCACCGGTACGGTTTTTTGCTCATGGATTTGCGCGCTCACGGGCGAAGCACCGGCGAGGTGTGCACTTACGGACTGTTGGAAAAACAGGACGTGCGGCAGATTATCGATGAATTGGAAAAGACCCACGGCATTCGCCGCTGGGTGCTCTGGGGCACTTCCCTGGGAGCCGCCATTGCCCTGCAAGCCGGCGAAGTGCATCCGGATATTCGCGGAGTGGTGGCCGAAGCGCCCTTTGCCCGCCTGGAACGGGTTCTGGAGCGCCATGTGCGGTTCTTCTACCTGGGAATCGGTTTCCCGTTCAGAAAAGAAACGTTTACCCGAATCGAAGCGCGTCTGGGATTCCCGCTGCCTTACGACGAACCGTTATCGTCGGCGGAGAAACTGGATCTCCCCCTCTTGCTGGTCCACGGTGCAAACGATCGCCGCATTCCGCCCCAAAATTCCCGCCTGCTGTTGGTTGCCACCCAACCGCACAGCAAATTGTTATTGATTGACCAGGCCAATCATTTCAATTGCTGGAAAAAAGGAGGCGAACGTTACCGCCGGGAGCTGCTGGAGTTTCTGGAACGAATCGAGTGAAAGAAATCCTGCCCTGTTCGGTGGGGGATTAGATAACAACTTTTTTTGGCACTGATTGTATCTTTTCCGGGGTTTTTCCGTATGGAAAGTGATTGCAAATTCTGGAGGAAGCGTTACTGCGCCGATTACCGGTCTTTCGTGCAATTGTTTTCCAGACAGTGGATCAAATCCCTAAACGGATTTTAAAGTTCTGTTCAATTTAAGCGGAGGTGCATTTATGAAACGGTTCTCGATAGGGAGCGCCGTACTGGTGCTTTTCATTTTTCTCACAGGTTTCGCTCAGGAAGCGGCTTACCAGAATCCCGATGCGGTGATGCTGCGCTTTCCGGATGTGAGCGACACCCACATCGTATTTTCTTATGCGGGGGATCTCTGGCTGGTGGCCCGGGAAGGGGGAATTGCCCGGCGCTTGAGTTCACCGCCCGGGCAGGAACTGTTCCCTAAATTTTCTCCCGACGGAAATTGGATTGCTTTCAGCGGCAATTACGATGGGGATACGGACGTTTACCTCATGCCGGCCGAAGGGGGGGCTCCCACCCGTTTGACCCACCATCCGGCAGTGGATCTGGTGGTGGATTGGTTCCCGGACGGTAAGCATGTCCTTTTCCGCTCCCGGATGATGAGTCCCTCCCGGCGGTTCAATCAGTTGTTTAAGCAATCCGTGGAGGGTGGCTTGCCCGAGAAGTTGCCGTTATCGTACGGGGAATTGGCCAGTTTTAACGCCGAAGGCACCCGGATGGCTTTTCAATTCGTCTCCCGGCAATTCCGTCATTGGAAGCGTTACCGGGGCGGTTGGGCCAGCGACCTCTGGTTGTTCGATTTCCAGCGGGACACGTCCTGGCAAATAACCACTTTCCCCGGCACCGATGCCCTGCCCATGTGGCACGGCAAGACCATTTACTTTCTTTCCGACCGGGACGAAAATTCCAAGCTCAACATCTGGGCCTACGATCTGGACAGTAAAACATTCCGCCAGGTGACCTATTTTACCGAATTCGATGTAAAATGGCCCAGTCTGGGACCGAAAGAGATCGTTTTCCAGAACGGCGGGCAGCTTTACTTGTTGGATCTGGCGACCGAAAAAGCCGCGCCGGTGGACATTCGGGTTCCGGCGGATTTGCCCCGGGTGCGTCCCCAGTTTAAAAAGGTGGCGAAGTACATCGTCAATGCTTCCCTTTCGCCTGCCGGTAAACGGGCTTTGTTCGAAGCGCGGGGAGAAATTTTTTCCGTTCCGGCAAAGCACGGCAGCATTCGAAACCTGACTCACACCTCCGGGGTGGCGGAGCGCTTTCCGGTCTGGTCGCCGGACGGAAAGTACGTGGCTTATTTTTCCGACCAGACCGGAGAGTACGAATTGTATTTGCGGGATTCAGAAAGCGGGGCAGTCCGCCAGGTCACTCGCGGCGGACGGGCCTTCCGGTACAGTCCCCGCTGGTCGCCGGATAGCAAGTACATTGCCTTTAGCGACAAAACCGGCAGCTTGTTTGTGGTAGAGGCGGAAAGCGGGAAAATCAGCAAAGTGGATAAAGACGACTGGTCCGAGTTGCACCAGTATTCCTGGTCGCCAGACAGTCGCTGGCTCGCTTATGCGAAAAATGCCGAAAATCGGATGGGCATGATCATGGTTTACGAGGTGGAAACCGGGCAGACACACCAATTGACCAGCGATTTTTACGACGATTCCCAGCCGGTGTTCGACCCGGAAGGCAAGTATCTGTACTACTTCTCCGACCGCCATTTCCAGCCGGTTTACGGCGATATGGACGCCACCTGGGTTTACCCCAATTCGACCGAATTGTTTGCCGTGCCGCTCACCAGGGAAATCCAGTCGCCCCTGGCGCCCCGCAACGATGAGGTAAGCCTCGGGGAAGAAAAAGCGGAGCCCGAGAAAAAGGAGAAGGAAAAGAAAACCGCAAAGCAGGAAGAGGGCGTCCCGCCGGTGCGGATTGACTTTGAGGGGTTTGAGAAGCGAGCGGTGAAGTTGCCGGTGGACGCCGGGAATTTTGGCCGTCTGGCGGCGGTGAAAGGAAAAGTTCTGTTCACCCGCTACCCGGCGGCCGGGGCGGCCAAACCGGGCAAACCGGCCGGCACCCTGAAATACTACGATCTGAAAGAACGGGAAATAAAAACGGTGATGGCCGGGATTGACGATTTCACCATTTCCGCAGACGGGAAAAAGGTTGGTTACCGGAGTAAAGGCACTTACGGCATTGTTGATTTGAAAGAAGGCCAAAAGGTGGGCGATGGGAAGTTGGCCACCGAAAAGATGCAGGTCTGGATTAATCCCCGCGAAGAGTGGCGACAGATTTTCTGGGAAGCCTGGCGCATTGAACGGGATTATTTTTACGATCCCGGCATGCACGGTCTGGATTGGAAGGCGGTGGGCGAGCGCTACGCCAAACTGCTGCCCTTTGTGTCCAGTCGGGCGGATTTGAATTACGTCATTGGCGAAATGATTGGAGAACTGAACGCGTCTCACACCTATGTGCGGGGCGGCGATCTGGAACATGCGAAAGAAATTCCGGTGGGGTTGCTGGGTTGCGACTTCGAGCTGGATCGCACCAACCGGGCTTACCGAATCAAAAAGATTTACCGGGGGGCTTCCTGGGATGTGAAGGTACGGTCCCCCTTGCTGGAACCGGGAATCAACCTGCAGGAAGGGGAGTATTTGCTGGCGGTGAATGGGCAACCTCTTGATGTGCGTCTGGATCCCTGGGCTGCTTTTCAGGGGCTGGCCGGCGAGGTGGTGGAACTGACGGTGAATACCACCCCCGATCTGAAAACCGCCCGCAAAGTGCTGGTCAAACCACTGAAAAGCGAGTTTCGGTTGCGCTACCTGGAATGGGTGGAAAACAACCGCCGCCAGGTGGAAATTGCCACCGCCGGACGAGTGGGCTACATTTACGTGCCCAATACCGGCATCGACGGGCAGAACGAACTGGTGCGCCAGTTTTTACCCCAGCGGACCAAAGACGCCCTAATCATTGACGAACGGTTCAACAGCGGGGGACAAATTCCCGATCGCTTTGTGGAACTGTTCAACCGCCCGATTTACAATTACTGGGCACGACGGGATTTCCGCAGCTGGCAAACCCCGTTTGTGGCTCACAACGGTCCGAAAGTCATGTTGATTAACCAGTGGTCCGGTTCCGGCGGCGATGCCTTTCCCTACTATTTTAAGAAAGCCGGATTGGGTCCCCTGATTGGTAAACGGACCTGGGGCGGACTCATTGGTATCAGCGGGAATCCCACTCTGATTGACGGTGGTTCCGTTACCGCTCCCACCTTTGGTTTCTGGAATACCGAAGGGAAGTGGGACGTGGAAGGGTACGGGGTGGAGCCTGACTACGACCTGGAAAATGCTCCCCATGAATTGGCGCGGGGACACGATCAGCAACTGGAAAAGGCTATCCAGGTGGTCCTGGAGTTACTGAAAGTCCATCCACCCTCAAAACTGACCAAACCGGCCTACCCGGACAAGACGGGACCGAGTTTTTTGCCCAAATAAATGTCAGGATTTCAGAGGGAGAGAATCGAAGCCGGTGTTCCTCGCTATTGAGGAATACCGGCTTTTTATTTTAAACTGTTTTTCAAGGGTAGCAATCATGGTTGGAAAGGGAATGTTGACTCTTTAGCAATCCTGGAAGGTGTCGGTTAGGGAGACCGTGAAAATCGCTTCGTATTTTCAATACCATAGAAATATTTGCTAAAAATTACTGGACTGTCTTCTATTATTCCAAAATTGTTATTTCCGAAAAATAATTACGGAAAAACCCCCGATCATGAGTGAGGAGTTGTCCACCGTTTTGAAAAGCGAAATCAGCGATAAAAAAATCCGATAAGATACGTTGACGAAAACGTAAATCAGAATTACAATGGGAACAAATTGGGGTTGTTTCTCGTCCGCAGACTGGGCAGAAATATTGTTTGTTTTTTAAATAAGTTCGCCATTTGGGAATAATAAAAGAACTGTTTGGAATATAATTCTTCTCGTATTCAACATCCAGTTTTTGCAGTTTGCGAAGTAATTCATCATCACTTGAAAAAAACATTCGCACTTCTAAAAATATAAAAGAATTAATAATGAATTGTTGGTTGTGGTATTTAATCAGGAGGGACTTGGAAGACTCGTAAAGTGTGTCCCGGCTAAAAATGCTGAGGAGAATGCTGCTGTCCAGCACAATTTTCATTCTCGCCCCCGGATTTGCCGAATTTCTTTCAAAGCATCATGACCTTTGGGTAAGGTAATGCTACCAGCAACTTCTTCAATACGTTTCTCAAATTCCTCATCGCTGAGCAACAGATTTTCCAGCGCTTTTTCAATGATTTGTGAAATATTTTTTCCTTTAAATTTTTTCTGCGCTTTTTTTAGCAAAGCGGCTCTTTTGGGATTAAGTCGAAATGCAATGATCTTATTCATCATATTTTCTCCTGTTTGACAATTATATTCAATTGTTATACAAAAATCAAGATCATTTTGTTTATCTGAAGGTAAAAATGTTTTTATTATCAAAATTTGTTCATTAGAGAGAAATATGAGGCATGTTTTTTCTTCTAATCTCACATTATTCCTGAGTGTACGGTTTTTTAAACGAATTTTAATCGGAAATCTTATCACCAGAAATAAAAGTTTTATTCGTTCTGGAGTTTTTTCGATCGGTAATAGTAAATTGGATTTATTGCTGGCTAGGGACTAAGGTAATTCGCTTCAATTTCGAGGCGAATTTACTTTTCTTGATTTTGGCACAAAAAACCGATGGGTAAAAAAATATTTGCAAAATGATATTTTGCTCTAACTATATCACATCCCCTCGGGTTTTTAAATTAAGAAAAATGCTCGAGTATTTTAAACGATGCTGGAATTTTTAAATTCAAATGGAATTCTTTTCCAAAAAACTTGAATTACCCGCTTTAATTTCCTATATTTTGAGCCGAATTTTTCGGGGCGTAGCGCAGCCTGGTGAGCGCGCCTGGTTCGGGACCAGGAGGTCGGAGGTTCGAATCCTCTCGCCCCGACAAACCACCCACCCACTGGCTTTCCCAGTGGGTTCATATTATGGGGTCTAATTAACACGCACGGAGTGGAATCATGGGCTATCCGTTTAAGAAAATCGAAAAAAAATGGCAGAAGAAGTGGGAAGAAACCAAACTTTACAAAACGGATTTTTCCAAGGTCGAGAATAAATGTTACACTCTGGTGATGTTCAGCTACCCATCGGCGGACAAATTGCACCTGGGGCACTGGTTTAATTACGGTCCGACCGACACCTGGGCCCGTTTTCGCCGTCTGAAAGGGTACAATGTGTTTGAACCGATGGGATTTGACGCCTTCGGGCTTCCCGCCGAAAATTACGCCATTAAGACCAACGGGCATCCCAAAGACATTACCGACGAGAATGTGAATTTTATTCGCGAACAGTTGAAATCCATTGGCGCCATGTACGACTGGGATTACGAAATCAACACCAGCCATCCGGAATATTACAGGTGGACCCAGTGGGTGTTTCTGCAACTGTACAAAGCGGGACTGGCTTACCGGGCCAAAGCGCCGGTAAACTGGTGTCCTTCCTGCCAGACGGTGCTGGCCAATGAACAGGTGATGGCGGATGGCACTTGCGAGCGCTGCGGTTCGCTGGTGACCCGCAAAAACCTGACCCAGTGGTTCTTCAAGATCACCGCTTATGCTGAACGCCTTCTGGAAGGGTTGAACAAGATTGACTGGCCGGAACGCACCAAAACCATGCAGCGCAACTGGATTGGCAAAAGCCTGGGGGTGGAATTAGGGTTTAAACTGGATGACGGTTCCAATCGGGAAATCCGGGTATTTACCACCCGGCCCGATACGCTGTTTGGGGTTACCTACCTGGTCCTGGCGCCGGAACATCCCCTGGTGGAGGAAATTACCACCCCCACCCAGAAGCCGGCGGTGGAGAAATACGTGCAGGAAGCTCTGCGGACCAGCGAAATTGAACGTACTTCTACCGTGCGGGAAAAAACCGGTATTTTTACCGGGGCGTTTGCCATTAATCCGGTGAACGGGGAACGGGTGCCCATCTGGGTGGCCGATTACGTACTTTACACCTACGGTACCGGGGCGGTCATGGCGGTACCGGGGCACGACGAACGCGATTTTGAATTTGCCACCAAATACGAGTTGCCCATTCGCAAGGTTATTTTACAGCCGGGCACCAAAGAGGACGATCCGTTGACCGAGGCCTATGTGGAACCGGGAATCATGATTAATTCCGGCCCCTTTACCGGATTGCCCTCCGAGGAAGGAATTGAAAAAATTGCCGATTGGCTGGAAGAGCGAGGCATAGGTGAGCGGAAGGTAAATTACAAGCTGCGGGACTGGCTCATTTCCCGCCAGCGCTACTGGGGAGCCCCTATTCCCATTGTGTATTGTGAAGACTGCGGTGAAGTCCCGGTGCCGGAAGATCAACTCCCGGTGGAGCTGCCTTACGACGTGGATTTCCGTCCCACCGGCGAATCGCCCCTGAAGTATCACGAGGGATTCCTGCACACGACCTGTCCGAAATGCGGCGGGCCGGCCCAACGAGAGACTGATACGATGGATACCTTCATGTGCTCCTCCTGGTATCAGTACCGATTCTTGAGCCCGCACTATGATGGTGGCCCATTCGATCCCGAAGAGGGCGACTACTGGCTGCCCGTCGATCAGTACACGGGAGGAATCGAGCACGCTACGATGCACTTGCTGTACACGCGCTTCTTCACCAAAGCCATGCGTGACATCGGGGTTGTTGATTTCGACGAGCCGATGCTGCGACTGTTCAATCAAGGTATCATCTTGGGAGAAGATAGCGAGAAGATGAGCAAGAGCCGCGGCAACGTGGTGAACCCTGATGATCT
>JAJRXE010000488.1 GCA_024276455.1 Calditrichota bacterium | reverse complement strand
TAATTTCGCAACGGTTTCCCGGTCTTCAACATGTGTTCCATGCGCTGCTGCGATTTTGGCTCGGCGCACAGACTGACGAAAGCTTCCCGCTCGATGTCCAGAATGTACTGTTCGTCCACCGGGGTAACCGGAGAGGCTTTGTCTCCACCCGTGAGTACGTAAGCCAGTTTCTTGCCGATCAACGCGTCGTGTTCGGAAATTTGGCCTGCTTTAACCATGTTTTCGATGGTCGCTTCAATCGCCAGACGTCCGTCCGGGCCGGGCAGGTAAATCTCCCGGTTCATTTCCGGCGGCTGGTAATTCCGGGCCAATTCCAGCACCGCCTGCTTGGCTTCGTAAATCAGATGGTCGGGATTGATGACAATCTGGTCGCTTTTCCGCAGGTACCCCAGGAAAATGGCTTCTTTGGCAGAAGAAGACACCTTAGCGAACCCGATGGTTTCGAAGGCTTTCTGCACCGGCGGAAACGGTCCGGGACGCGCCTGTTTCATCGCCTCAATGTTGTTGAGCAGCAAGCGCAGGTTTCCCCCGGCACCGGGAATTACGCCCACGCCCACTTCCACCAGGCCGCAGTACAATTCCGCCGAAGCAACAATGCGGTCGCAACCGCCCACCATTTCGTAGCCGCCGCCCAGACACATGTTGAACGGTGCGGCGACCACCGGGAAGGGGGCAAAACGCATCCGCTGGGTGGTGTCCTGAAATGTTTTACTGAGCTTCTCTAACATCTCCCAGTTTTTCTCCTGGGCGTATTTTAAAATCAGCGCCAGATTCGCCCCGGCGGAGAAATGTTGTCCCTGATGACCGATTACCAGTCCCTTAAAACCGTGTTTCTCCACGTATTCCAGACCTTCGTTAATCATGTCGATGATGGCGCCGTCCAGGGGATTAAAATTGGGCTGGACGATGCTGTGAAACTCCACCAGCGCCACCCCGTCTTCCAGATCAATCAGGCTGGCGCCCCAATTTTTACGCAGCTCTTTTCCGGCTGCTTTGTAAGCGTTTAGACGGACGATTTTGGGACTTTCTTTGAAAGGCGCGTACGTTTTGCGAGGCAAATCGTAGTAGAGAATCCGTTTGTCCTTGGTCTGGTAGAAAGAGGTGAGACCACTCTTTACCATTTCCATTACCCATTCGGGAACCTTTTTTCCCTCGTCGGTTAAGCGTTCAATGGATTTCTCCAGTCCCAGCGCTTCCCAGGTTTCGAAGGGCCCCAGCTCCCAACCGAATCCCCATTTCATGGCATTGTCGATGTTCACCAGATCGTCGGCAATTTCCGGGATGCGATTGGCGGCGTAAAGGCAGGTGCGCGAAAGCAGCTCCCAGATGAACTTTCCGGCCACATCGTCGCTGTACGCCAGGGCATGAATTTTACCCGCCGTGGTCCACTGCTTTTTGGCTACCCGGTACCCGTCCAGCCGGACTTTCTTTTGCGGCGTGTACTCCAGCGTGTCGAAGTCCAGCGAAAGAATGTCTTTATTGATTTTCTGGTAGAATCCCTTGCCGGTTTTCGAACCCAGCATTTTATTTTCCACCATTTTCTGGAGTAGCTCCGGAATTTTGAAAATCTCCCGTTCCTCGTCATCGGTGCATTTCTGGTAGGCGGTGTTGGAAACGTGAACCAGGGTGTCCAGTCCCACCAGATCGGCGGTGCGGAAAGTGGCGCTTTTGGGATGGCCAATAATGGTGCCGGTCAACTTGTCCACTTCCTCCACGGTCAGATTCATCTCCTGGGTCAGTTTCAGAGCCAGCATCATGCTGTACACCCCAATGCGGTTGGCTACGAAATTGGGGGTATCTTTGGCATACACAATTCCTTTTCCTAATACGTTTTCCCCCACGAATACCGCCGCTTGCAGCACTTCCGGACGCGTGTCCGGACCGGGAACGATTTCCAGCAGGTGCATGTAGCGGGGCGGGTTAAAAAAGTGGGTAATCAGGAAACGCTGGGTGAATTCCGGGGGCAACCCTTCCAGCATCTCTTTGATGGAAAGGCCGGAAGTATTGGAGCTAATAATTGCGGTCGGTTTGAGGTAAGGCAGAATTTTCTGGAAGAGTTGCTGTTTAATGTCCAGGCGTTCCACCACCGCTTCGATGATCCAGTCCGCCTCTTTTAACTGTTCCAGATGATCGTCGTAATTGCAGGGAGTAATCAGGCGAATGGATTTAGGGCTGTAGAGCGGGGCCGGTTTGGCCTTTTGCAGCCCCTCCAGACCGGCTTGAGCCGCCTGCTGCGAAATGTCGAACAGCAAAGAGGGTATTCCCACATTGGCCAGATGGCCGGCAATCTGGCTACCCATGATTCCGGCGCCGAGTACGGCAACTTTATTTAATTGTTGCGTCATTGTTCCACCTCCTTTACAACCGCTCGATGATTGTTGCGATTCCCTGGCCGCCTCCAATGCACATGGTGGCCAATCCCAGGCGCGCATCCCGCTGTTCCATTACATTTAACAAAGTGGTGAGAATCCGGGCGCCGGAGCACCCCAGCGGGTGTCCCAGGGCAATCGCTCCGCCGTTCAGATTAATTTTCTCCATCGGCCAGCCACCTTTTTTAATCACGTAAAGAGATTGGGCGGCAAAGGCTTCGTTCAGCTCGATGACTTCGATGTCGTCCATAGTCAGTCCGGCCCGTTTCAATGCCTTCTCCGTGGCGGGAAGCGGTCCCATGCCCATGCGGGTCCAGTCCACCCCGGCGACCGCCCGGGCAATGATGCGGGCGCGCGGTTTCAGACCCAATTCTTCCGCCAGGGTATTGCTGGTGAGCAGCATGGCCGCCGCCCCAATGGAAATCGGACTGCTGGTTGCGGCGGTTACCGTGCCATCGGCCAGAAAAGCGGGCTTCAGGGTCTTAATTTTTTCCGGATCCGGTTCCCGGGGACCCTCGTCCTTTTCAATTTTTACATTATTGTGCACCACCGGCACCACTTCGTTGTCAAAACGCCCGTTTTTCCAGGCATCCAGCGCTTTGCGGTGAGAATTCATGGAAAACTCTTCCTGCTCCTCGCGAGAAATCTTGCCCTCGCGAGCCAGAATTTCCGCCGTTTCGCCCATGCTAATGTAGTAACGTTTTTTGTGTAACACCGGATGGAAGCTGGGGTTGAATCCGCCCATGGGTACGGCAAACATGTCTTCCACTCCGCCGGCAATGGCCGCTTCGTTGTCACCGGCGGCAATGGCGTAATCGACCTGATGTACCGCATCCATGGAAGAGCCGCAGAAGCGGTTTACCACCTTGGCACCGGTGGTTTCGGGTAAGCCGGCCAGAATGGAAACGCCCCGGGCAATCAGCATGCCCTGCACTCCCTCCGGAAAGGCGCAACCCAGCACCACATCGTCAATTCGCTCCAGCGGAAGATTCTTGTTGCGTTCCAGAAGCGCCTTCACCACCTGGGCGGTCAGGTCGTCAGCGCGCAGGCCAATCATTTTGCCTTTCTTTACGCCAATGGGACTACGAACGGCGTCAACGATTACCGCATATCGTTCTGGTAAATTCATGGTTTATTCTCCTGAATTTTCTGTTGTATTTAAAATACGATTTAACAATCTTAAAAGGGGTATTTCCGTTGTTCGTACAGGTAATCGGCTATCTGGTTTTTCAGCGTAAACACATCGGTTCTCAGGTACATCATTCCTGCTAATTTCCGCACCTCCTGCAAGGCGCTCTCCAGAGCTTTCCCGCTCAGAATGCCGTTCAACACCAGCTCGGCGGCGCCACCCATTTGCTGAACCGTTTCGGCCGTCAACACTTTACCAATGGCTTCCACAATTTTCGGTTTGGCTACCTGGTCGATGGTCTGGCGAATCCGGGTCAGGGTGGTGTCCAGCACAAAAAGCTGAATGATCATATCGCTCAGCACTTCCCCGATTTGCTGACGATTCAGAATGTCTTGGCCGAATTCCGTCAAAGCCTGGTTGTACACATAAAGGAACAAATATTTGGCGATTTCGGCGGCACGTTGCTCTTCCGCCAGCACCGGCGCAGAGAATTCGGGGAGTTTGCCTTCCAGAACACCGGGAATTTCCTTAATTCTCTCCCGAATGGGGAGCTCTTCCAGAAGAGTCTTTTTTAACAGGTAGCCCAGAATAATCTGCCGGTTGATTTCGTTGGTGCCCTCGTAAATCCGGTCGACCCGGGTGTCGCGCATGATGCGAGCCAGCGGATAGTCTTCGATGAACCCGTAACCACCGAATATCTGAAGTCCCTCATCGGCGCTCCGGTCCAGCGCTTCGCTGCCGTACACTTTACAAATAGAGCATTCAATGGCGTACTTCTCAATGGAATGTGCCACCTGCTGATAATAATCGCTGGCGCTTTTGTCAACCTTCTTAATGGATTCATCCAGTAATCCAGCCGTCTGGTAAACAATCGATTCCAGGGCATAGGTGCGAACGACCATTTCGGCAAATTTCTTTTTAATCGCATCGAAATAGGCGATGACCTGACCAAACTGTTTGCGCTGTAACGCGTAGTCGAGACTGAGCAGAATGGTGTTTTTGCTGCCTCCCAGCACAGCGGCTCCCAATTTAAACCGGCCGATGTCCAGGGTATTGAAAGCAATTTCTGCGCCCTTGCCAACTTCTCCCAGTACGTTCTCTACCGGCACTTTGACATTTTCCAGAATGATGTTGCAGGTGGAAGAGCCGTGGAGACCCAGTTTGTTTTTCTCTTCCTTGCGCACCACCCCTTCGGCTTTGGGATCAACCAGAAAACAGGTGAGTTTTTCCCCGTCGATTTTCGCAAAGGTAATCAGCAGATCCGCCCAGCCGCCGTTGCTGATGAATTGCTTGTTGCCATTCAGAATATAGTATTTCCCGTCCGGTGAGAGTTCGGCGGAAGTGCGAATGGCCAGAGCGTCGGTACCAGCTCCGGGTTCGGTTAGGGCGTAGGCACTGAGAATTTCTCCACTGGCCAGTCCGGGAAGATATCTCCGCTTCTGCTCTTCATTCCCGAAATACACAATCGGCAACGTCCCAATGCCGGTGTGAGCAGAAAAGGTGACCGTGAAGGAAGCGCTCTGACCGTAAGTGATTTTTTCCACCACCAGAGCGGAAATGAACTTGCCCAAATCTAAACCGTCGTATTCTTCCGGAACATCCACACCCAGAAGTCCCAGCTCACCGCACTTGCGAATGAGCTCCTTGGTGAGCTCTCCGTTAAACTGCTCAATGTCGTCTTTATGGGGCAGGAGTTCCTCCGTAGCGAAATCTTCCGTCGCAATCGCAAATTCCTTTTGTTCTTCGGTCATCTCCTCAATGCAATACACCTTTCTTTCCGAAATGGGAGTAACGGTAAAATTGCCTCCAGTTAACATTTTGCCTCCCTAAGGTTAAATTAGTTTGGAAGTCGTTACATTTAAATTCGGTTGTTTTTGGATTCCCGCTGTCGGACAATCCTTGAAAAAATGATCGGGAAAAAATACGGAACCTTGAGGATTCGAACGACCCGTTGTCGGTCGGGGAAATGCCAACAACGGTTTCTCTTTTCCGGTTTCAAAATCGCTTTGATGGAATCCAGGACACGGGTTAAGGAGGTTCTTTGAGCATGTTTAAATTTGTGAACAAATGACGTCTCCTTTAAATCAACCCGAGTTTATTGAAAAATTTAACTAAAAATCTGCCCATAACCAAGTTCTTTTCGGGGGATAAGGGCATTTTTTTACATTTGGAGTCGCTTTTGAAGGAAATTGCCAAGAAATGGTTTACATAATCATTTTACATAATGATTTGACTTGCTCTGAAGCAACGAAAGAAGGGGGCAAACGTTGCTTTTGCACAGATTCCGGCTCGCTATTGGAATTAAAAAACAGCAGCAAAGGAGAAACCTGGCACAGCGAAAGCGGCCACTACAAATCCCGAACGAAAAGCAGAAATGTATTTCTCAAAAATCAACGGTGGTAATTGAGGGAATAATTTTGTAATTTATGAAAACAAAATGGTGAGAATGAATTTCTCAATGAGACGAAAACCACGACTGTTGCTCATAAATCCCTGGATCTACGACTTTACCGCCTACGACCTCTGGAGCAAACCGGTTGGCCTGCTTTACGTGGCGGCCTTTTTACGTAAAATCGGTTACGAAATTGATTGGGTGGATTGTCTGGACAAGTACCATCCGGAGCTTTTGAAATTACAGGGGCGAACCCGTCCCCGGGTAAAAAAATACGGGGTGGGACCCTTTTACCGCCAGCGGATTCCCAAGCCGGAAATATTGTCCTTCTTGCCCCAGCACTTTGCTCGCTACGGGGTAACGGAAGAAATATTCCGTTCTGAGTTGCAAAAGAGCGATGCCCCCGATGCTGTTCTGGTTACCTCTCTCATGACCTACTGGTACCCGGGACCGCGTCGGGTGGTGGAAATTGTCCGGGAAATATTCCCTTCCGTGCCGGTGATTTTAGGCGGGGTGTATGCCACCCTGATGCCCGAGCATGCTCTCCGGGTCGTGCAGCCGGATTATCTAATCCAGGGACCTGGGGAAATCCAGGCCGCTCAATTGCTGCAGGACATTTTACCGAACGGGTGCGCAATCGAAACCCTGCCGGAGAATCTGGACGATTTTCCTCCGCCCGCCTTCGATCTCTACCGGAAATTAGACTACCTGGTGGTCATGACTTCCCGGGGATGCCCTTACCACTGTACCTTTTGCGCAACCCACCAAATCAGCGGGCCATTTGTTCAACGAAAGGTCGAAAGGGTGGTGGAAGAAATCGTTGAACAAGCACGGCGGTTTCGGGTGCGGGATATTGCTTTTTACGACGATGCGCTGTTGCTGAACAAGCACCGCCACATTATTCCGATTCTGGAACTGCTGGCGGAACGCGCGCTGCCGCTGCGTTTTCACACCCCCAATGGTTTGCACGCCCGCCAGATTGACGAGACCCTGGCACGTCTGTTTTACCGGGTGGGATTTAAAACCATCCGATTAAGCTTCGAAACCGTTAACCCCGAGCGGTTTAATGATATCGCCAACAAAGTAACCCCGGGCGACCTGGAAATGGCGGTGGAACACCTGGAGGCCGCCGGTTACCAGCGAAAAGAACTGGAAGCATATGTCATCATGGGATTGCCCGATCAGTCGCTGCAGGAGGTATACGAGAGCATGTTGTTCGTCCACGGGTTGGGTTTGAAAATTCGTCTGGCTTCGTTTTCGCCCATTCCCGGTACGGTGGATTACCAACGGGCGGTGGATGGCGGATTGTTACCCCCGGATTTAGATCCCCTGTTAACCAATAAAACGGTCTATCCGCTCTATCGGAACGAAGAAGCTTACTGGCGATTTCACCGGGTGCGCCAGGTTGGACAGGTACTGAATCAGGCAATTGACCGGGGGGTAAATTTTTTCCGCCACAGGGAATTTCGGGACGCCCTGGAAAGTTTTTTGTTGAAACGGGAAGACGAGCCGTTGCTCGGTAAAATGGATCACGAGTGAAAGGAGAAGGCAATTTTTACCGCCGTTGAAACGTGCCGGATTGAACGAGCGTTAAATGCTTAGCAGTAAAAATTGAAATTGTGCAACATCGTCGCCTGGTTTTATTGCAAATTCATTGGGAAAGAGACTAAGAGATTCCTGCGAAAGGAGAAAAACCATGTATTCGGTGATTACCATTATTCTGGCGGGAGGACAGGGGTCTCGCCTGTACCCCTTAACCAAATTTCGCAGCAAACCGGCTGTTCCCATCGCCGGGAAATTCCGTTTAATCGATATTCCCATCTCGAATTGCCTGCATTCCGGCCTGCGAAGAATTTTTGTTTCCACCCAATTCAGTAGCGAGTCACTGCACCGCCACATTTTTTTAACCTACCGCTTCGACCATTTTTCGAAGGGATTTGTGGCCATTCTTTCCGCTCAACAGACCTTGGAAAACCGTTCCTGGTACCAGGGAACCGCCGATGCGGTGCGTAAAAACCTGAACTTTTTAAAAAACAAGGGCGATCTGGTGCTGATCCTTTCGGGCGACCATTTGTACCGCATGGATTACCGGCGTTTTATTAATTTCCATTTGAAAAGCAAAGCGGATATTAGCATTTCCGTTTACCCGGTGCCCTACGAAGAAGCTCCGGAATTTGGAGTCATGAAAATTGACCGCGCCGGGCGTATTTTATCCTTTAGCGAGAAACCCAAAACCAGGGAAGAACTGGATGCCAT
>JAJRXE010000487.1 GCA_024276455.1 Calditrichota bacterium | reverse complement strand
CACATACTCCGGTTCCAGGGCAGGGTTTCCGCGATAAACATTGTAAGAATCGACCCAGTTCAGGTAAGGTTCCAACCACCAGTCCCGCGGTCGGTTAATGCGGCGAGTGTAACTGGCCATGACCTGGTAAGGTCCCCAGATCCGGTAAGAAAGATGCAGGGTTGGGAAATAATCCCAGCGGTCGATGGTGTAGCGCTCTTCCCCGGTAACGCGGGTCTGGCGATAGGTGTACTCGCTGCGCAGTCCCACCTGGTATTCCAGTTGCGCGAGCCGGGAAGAAACCTGGGTGTAGAGGGAATGAATCTGACGTTCGAAGCGGGAATCGTAACTAAAGAGAGGCTGAAACACGTAATCGCTCTCTGCAGGGACGTAATCGTAAAGCCGCTTGGAGGTACTGGAATTTCGCAAACGGAACTGGTACCCCAGCTCCAGCAAATCGTTTTCCGTCAGGGGCCGGCTGTATTCCGCTTTGAACAACCAGCCGGTAATCGGCCCGCTCTCGCGGGAAATTTTGCCATCCACCAGAGAATCGCTTTCGTTCCACATTTGATCGCTGGATTCTTCCCGGGAGTCGGTGCCGGAGAAAACCAGACGAGCCAACAGCTTGTGATTTCGCCGTGGCCAGCGGTGCTGGTAATCAAGGTTGAGATCGTAATAATTCCCTGCCCGCGCCCAGTCAAACACACTGATTGAGCTCATTCGCTCCGGCTCAAAGGAAGTCCAACGCTGGTAATGCAAGGTGTACCCCCGATCCAGGGTGCGAGAGCCCATTCTGCCGCCTACGCTCACCACACCCCAGGGTCCCAGATTCACATCCACACTTCCCCGAAAGGAGTAAGGTTTAATCACCATGTTTGCGTCACCGCTGGAATAGGAATAGAAGGTCACGCCATCCCGAAAGGTATTCTGTTGCATCTCGTTTCGTCCCGGACGACGGCGCCGGTAGTAATCCGCCGCCAGATTCAGGGTAAATCGTTTGCTCCGATAGCTAAGCAGGAAATCGCCTCCGTACCGCTCCTTATTCCCTGCGTTCAAATGAACCAGTCCGCTCACTCCCCGGAGCTTGTTCTTCTTAAGAATGACGTTTATTATTCCAGCCACTCCGTCCGGGTCGTACTTGGCGGAAGGATTGGTAATGATTTCGATGGATTCGATGGAGCTGGCCGGAATTTGTTGCAAAATTTCGTTGGGATCCAGAATGGAAGGTCTTCCGTCTATGAGAACGGTAAAACTGCCACTCCCCCGCAAGGTCACATTTCCTTCGATGTCCACTTCCACCGAGGGAACATTCTCAAGCACGTCCACTGCCGTGCCGGAAAGGCTGGTAGCTTGCTTGCTCACATTGATTACCTTCTTATCGAGCTGGTAAGTAACCGGCACCCGCTCGGCTTCCACTTCCACTGTTTCGCCCTCAATGGCCACCGGGGTTAAAAAAATGTGCCCCACCGTTACTTCGGGATTTCTCGGAGTCACCCGAATTCCCGGAAGGCGTTTCTTGGCGTAGCCGATGAAATCTACTTCCAGCAAGTAACGCCCTCCGCGCACCTCCTCCAGTTTAAAAAAACCTTTCGAATCGGTAATGGTGCCGGTAATCTGAGTGGAATCCCGTAAACTGTAGAGAATAATATTGGCGTATTCAATGGGAACTTTGCTAACCTCGTCAAACACGTAGCCGCTAATGGTCCCCGAAAACGATTTGGTCCCCCGCCGGGGTTGAGCCAATACGGCGGTCTGGCAAATAAAAAGGACAACCAACAGTAGCCCCATGCTGCGCTTCATCCCTGTACCCCCTGTCTCATTGTGAGTAAACGGCTTCCTCAGGCGAAAGCCCCGCTGCCCCAAAACGGCAGACCTCGCCTGGCGCTCCCGATTTCGCTCGTTGTGCGAACTCACTTTTTAGACAACCGAGGGAAGGATTTATTGCGGTGAATTTAATTTTCTGCAGAAAGAACCTGCCGCACAAAGCTTTCGATTTTCGCTTTTCCCAGAATTTCGATTACTAACGGTAAGTCCGGACCATGCGTGACGCCGGTCAGCGCTACCCGGATGGGCATCCACAAATCCTGCTTTTTAAACCCGGTCTCCCGCTGGACTTCTTTCATGACCTGCGAAAAGGTTTGTACATCCAGTTCGTGCAGGGGGGCAATTTTCTGAAGAAACGTGCGCAGGACGGTGCGGGCACTTTCTTTCTGCAGAATTTCCCGTGCTTCCGGCTCGCGGATTTCAAGGTGATCCTGGTAAAAAATGGCCGCTTGTTCTTTTACGTCAATACCCCGTTCAATCCGTTTGTAGATGGCAGCAATTACTTTGCGGGTCTTTTCCGGATCGGACACATCGTAGCCGGCTTTTTTCAGAAAAGGCGTCAAAAAGGCCACCCGCTTTTCTTCCGGCAGCTCCCGGATGTAGTGCCCGTTCATCCAGTTCAATTTGTTCAGATCGAATACTGCGCCGGATTTGTTGACGCGTTCCAGAGAAAATTTCTCGATGAGTTCCTGGAGCGAAAAAATCTCCTGGTCGGTACCGGGATTCCAGCCCAGTAAGGCCACAAAGTTAATCAGCGCCTCCGGCAGATAGCCCTTTTCCAGGAAATCTTCCACGGCCACATCGCCCTGGCGTTTGCTCAGTTTGGAACGGTCGGGATTTAACAGCAGGGGCAAATGCGCCATCTGCGGCGGTTCCCAGCCAAAAGCTTTGTAAAGCTGCAAATGCTTCGGTACACTGGGCAGCCATTCTTCCCCACGAATCACATGGGAAATTTCCATGTAGTGATCGTCGATAACATTGGCCAGGTGGTAGGTGGGATAGCCATCCGATTTCAGCAAAATCTGGTCGTCGATGAGCTCGTTTTGAAAGGCCACGTCTCCGCGAATGAGGTCGCTAAAACGGGTCTCCCCTTCCCGGGGCATTTTCAGGCGGACGACATACGGTTTTCCCTGCTTCAACCGTTTTTGCACCTCCTCTGCCGTTAAGCGCCGGCAGGTACCATCGTACATGATCGGCTGTTTAGCAGCCTCCTGACGCTTGCGCATCGCTTCCAGCTCTGCGGGAGTACAAAAACAGTAGTACGCGTGACCGCTTTCCACCAGTTGTTGAGCGTGCTGACGATACAATTCCAGCCGTTGGGACTGCAGGTAAGGCCCGTACTCCCCTCCCACATCGGGACCTTCGTCGTATTGCAACCCCATGATTTTGAGAGTGCGAATCAGGTTTTCGGTGGCGCCTTCCACGTAACGGGACCGGTCGGTGTCTTCAATACGTAAAACAAATTTCCCCCGGTGATGGCGGGCAAACAGAAAATTGTACAGAGCGGTGCGCAACCCGCCCACGTGCAAAAACCCGGTGGGGCTCGGTGCAAAGCGTACGCGTACTGGACGATCCATCTTTCACTCCTTTGTTTCCAGGGCTTAATTTAATACCGGAAAGCAAACTTTAAAAAGGGAAAACTATTTCGGGGGAATCCGCCGAGCAAACGATTACCAGTCCGGGCAGCGCATGTTCACCGGGATTGATTTCGCCGGGGACGAAGGAAAAAATAGTAGAACAAATACCCGGCGAGCAGCACAATCAGTCCGCCCACCACGATCTTGTTGTACAATTTCAACCAGGTTAAAATGGTGCGCCAATTTTTACCCACCAGGGTACCGAGCAGAATAATCATTCCATTCCAGACGAAACAGCTCACCAGAGCCAGAAAAAAGACGAAGCCGGTGCGCATTTTAGACAACCCGGCAAGGAATGAAATTACCGAACGCGCCCCGGACAGAAAGCGATTTGCCAGGATGATCCAGTAGCCGTAACGCCGGAACCAGCCCTGTACGCGGTCGATGTGGGCTTTGCTGACCCAGCGGGGCTGGTATTTTTCAATGACCTTCCATTCCAGCCAGTACGCCAGGAGAAAGATGGTCATAAACCCCAGAATGCTGCCCAGGGTGGTGGCCACCAGCACCCCCCAAAAGTTCAACAAACCAACGCCCACCAGATACGCTCCGGCCAGGGTCACCGTGTCGCCGGGAATGGGAGGAAAAATATTTTCCACATAGGCGCTCAGGAAAAGAATAACGTAAGCCAGGTAGGGATGAACCGCTTGCAGTTTCTGAATGAAGTCTTCCATTCAGGCGCTCTCCCGGCGAATCAGACTGGCAGTTGCCAGGGCCGCAATTCCCTCGCCCCGTCCCACAAATCCCAATCGCTCGCTGGTGGTGGCTTTGACCGACACCTGTTCCACCCCACAGTCCAGAACACGGGCAATTTTCGCCCGCATTTCCGGAATGTAAGGCGCCATTTTCGGCGCTTCTGCCAGAATCACCGCATCCAGATTATTAACCACATAGCTGTGCTCCCCTACCAGCTGCCCGACTTTTTCCAGCAGCACCAGAGAAGAAATTCCCCGGTACGCCGGATCGCTGTCCGGGAAATGCTGTCCGATGTCTCCCAGTGCCAGCGCTCCCAATAGGGCATCGGCAATGGCATGCAGCAGCACATCGGCGTCGGAATGTCCCTGCAAACCGCGTTTAAAGGGAATTTGCACTCCACCCAGAACGAGCGGTCGCCCTTCCGCAAAGGGATGCACGTCCAAACCAATTCCCACCCGAATGTCTAAAGCGGTTGTCGTCTTCACGGTCCAGATTCTCTCGTTAAAGAACATTAAAAAAAGAATGATTCCGGACAGCGGCTCACTGTTCCGCCGCCGGCGCTTCCGGAAAATAGAGGGGCAGGATTTTTTCCGCCACCTGCAGATCCTCCGGCGTGGTAATCTTCAGGTTAAACCAATCGCCCTCTACCAGGTGCACCGTCTGTCCGCTAAATTCCACCAGGCTGGCGTCATCGGTCCCGTAGTAGTGCTGTTCGAAGGCTTTACGGTAAGCGGCGAGAATAATTTCGCGGGAAAAAATCTGGGGCGTTTGCACCAGCCAGAGGCGAGTTCGATCCACTGTTTTGACAATCCGTTGCTCGCTGGTTTGTTTCACCGTGTCGCGAGAAGGGTAGCCCACAATGGCGGCCCCGGTTTCGCGGGCTTTGCGGAACACCCGTTCCAGCAGGTGGGGCCGGAGGAAAGGGCGCACTCCGTCGTGAATGCACACCCAGCGGCAGGACGGTTCCAGCGCCTGTAATCCGGCAAATACCGAATCCTGCCTTTCTTCTCCGCCCGGTACAATCTTTCTGACCTGCCGGTAACCGTACTGGTCCACAATTTTGGTGGCCACAAACTCCATCCAGAGGGTTGGCACCACCAGAATAATCGATTCCACCCAGGGAATCCGGTTGAAAGCCTCGATGGTCCAGGCAAGAACCGGGCGGTCGCGAAGGAGCAAAAATTGTTTATTCACCGAAGACCGCATCCGGCGGCCCTGACCCGCCGCGGTAATAATGACGGTCAGCGTTTCGGAAATGTCTTTACCCGCTGCTGCCATGAATCTGTTCTCTGCCGTTGCTCCTCCAAATCACTCCGGAAATTCCACAAACACGATCCGGTCGGAATAGCTTCCGTCCAGCAATTTGCGACGAATCTTGAATTTCACCACTTCCCCCGGTTTAAACTGGGACAGTTTTTGCTCAAAATCCGCCCGATCTTTCACCAATTCGTCGTCCAGCAACATGATGACTTCGTCCGGGAAAATACGGGATTCGTAAGCCGGGCTCCCCGATTGCACGCTTTCGATCCAGACACCTCCGTCAACTTCGTACTCAGTTTTTTCTTCATCGGTCAAGTCTCGCACCTTAATACCCAGATTTTTGAACTTGCGCATTTCCTTCCTGGATCGGATCGGTTGACGCGGTTTTTCCACAATGGGGGCCATGCCCAATTTAACAGAGAAGGTCAGGGATTTTTTGTTGCGCCACACTTCCACCTGCACCACCTCGTCCGGGTGGTGGCGGGCAATTTTGCTCTGCAGGTCGTTCACAGAATGGACTTCCTCTCCGTCCACTTTCAAAATCACATCACCTTCCTTGATTCCGGATTTTTCCGCCGGGGAACCGGGTTCCACCCCGTGCACTAGCGCCCCCTTAGGCACCTCCAGTCCCAGACCTTTCGCGGTGGGACCATCCACCGGCCCGATGGAAACCCCCAGCAAACCGCGCCGGACTTCTCCGTATTTCACAATGTCGTTCACCACCCGCATGGCCAGATTGCTGGGAATGGCGAACCCGTACCCCTGGTACAGGCCGGTGCGGGTGGCAATGGCGGTATTGATGCCAATCACCTCGCCTTTCAGATTAATCAGTGCACCGCCGCTGTTGCCGGGATTAATCACTGCGTCCGTCTGAATAAAATTCTCAATCCGGTACCGCTGATTAATAATGTTAATATCCCGACCCAGCGCGCTGATGATGCCAGCGGTAATCGTGGAAGTAAAGTTAAGTGGACTGCCCACCGCCATGACCCACTCCCCGATCTGCACGCTATCGGAATTGCCCATGTAAGCGGTCGGCAACCCTTTGGCCTCGATCTTGAGAAGAGCCACATCGGTATTGGGATCGCCCCCGATGTATTCTCCGCTAAATTCCCGTTTGTCGTAAAGAATCACCTTGATGTCCTTGGCGTCTTCCACCACATGGTAATTGGTCAGAATAAAGCCGTCTTCCGAAATAATGATTCCCGAACCGGTGCCGGGACGATACTCTTCTTCCTCTTGCTCCCCGTCGTCTTTCTTTTTATCCTTCTTCCAGAAACGGTGGTAAAAATCGTCCGGCATCCGTTTTACTTTCATGGTGCTTTGAATGGTCACCACCGCCGGTAAAATCTGTTTTGCCGCGTGAGTAAACACCGGATTGGGATTCCCCATGTAGAGCTGGCGCTCGTCCCGGGGTAATTTTTCCGGGGGATTCACCCGCCAGACAATGGTGTCGGGAATAGAGCTGGGTTTACGGGGTTCAACCCGTTTTTGCTCGCTCGGGGTTTCTTTTTTCTCCGCTGGCGGCGCTTCAGGCGGTTGCTCGGGCTGCTTCCACTCCTCCTGGTACGTTACCGCGGGCCGCGTTTGCAGGGAAATGTAAATCAAATAACCAGCCAAACCGATCAAAATTAAGCTGGTAATCACGACAAACAACTTTTTGATTGTTTCTACCATCTTCCAAATCCATTTTTATTTTGAGTCAATGTTTCAATTACTTAAAATTTATGTTGGGGTCAGCTTTTTATTCGCTTAAAGGATAGAATGGTCTGACTTGGCACCAAATCCATCCGCTCTTCCGAAAACGTTTAAAGCGTTCCACTCTCTCTTTGTTCGAGAAAACCACCGGAAAAGTTTCCCGGACAATATTTTTCTCTCAAGCACAGGTAAAATATGAATTTTCCCTTCCAAATCAAAATTAAATATTACCTAAAAAGCGGCTCCCACCGTTTTCTCCCCGTCAATTTCGGGACAAGATATGCCCGGGGAATATTTTTCCGTTTGCATTATTCCATTTTTCTTAACTAATTCAAAGAAAAAGTAAGCGGTTCCATGCTCGTCATCGACGGTTACAACCTGATTAAACGCCATCTTTCCGCTTTCCGGCATCTGCCGGATCTGGAAGCGCAGCGGGATCACTTGCTGAAGCTGTTGCACTCCTCCCCGGCGCTGCGGGGACAAAAGATTGTTGTCGTATTCGACGGGAGCGAAATGGCTCCGGCCCGGCGAAAGATCTCCTTTCGCAACATCGAGATTGTTTTTTCCGGCGGGCACCGCAACGCCGACCAGGTCATTCAGGCGCTCATTCGGCAAAGAGCCGCCCGGGAAGATCTGGAGGTGGTAACCTCCGATCGGGAAATTCAGCGTACCGCCCGAGATCATGGAGCAACCGTGTGGGGCGCCGAGCAATTCTGGCAAAAACTCCACACTTCCACCGTTTCCGAAGAGACTGAAGCGCCCGCTTTTCCAGATCGGGAATTGTCCGATCCGGAAGTTCAGGAATGGATGAAATTATTCGAAAATCGATCCCAAAATGAGGACGACATCGATTAAAAACCTTCTGCGACAGAACACATTCATTTACCTGCTTATTGGGTTGGCGCTGGTCATTCTGGCCATGCTGAACTTTTTCAACTGGATTTTTCTCCAGAGTTTTAAGCAGGAAATTCTGGAGGAACTGAAAACCCAGTTCACTCACCTGGGAATTACGACTGCTCGTTTAGTTAACGGCAGCGATCTGGAGGGAATCACCCCGGGCATGGAGAATCGTCCCACGGTGTTGTACTACCAGCAACTGCTTTT
>JAJRXE010000486.1 GCA_024276455.1 Calditrichota bacterium | reverse complement strand
ATTTTTCCGACAGGTCGCTAATGGGGCGGAAAAACATCTGGGCATATTGAATGAAGGCGATTAGAGTACCCAGCGTTACCAGCTGGGTCTGAATGTACACCGAACCTTTGAAAAGAATGAGCGCCAGGGCAATGGCGGAAACCAGTTCCACGGCCGGAAAAAAAATAGCGTAGTAGAAAATGGTTTTAATGTACGCCTGGGTGTACTGGTGGTTGATTTCCCGGAATTTTTCGAAATCCCGCTCCTGGCGGTTGAATAATTGCACAATGCTCATGCCGGTAATGTGTTCCTGCAGGTAAGCGTTCATCCGGGCCAGATAAACCCGAATCTGGCTAAAGAGCTGGCGCACTTTTTTGCGGAAAAGAAAAGAGATGAGTAACAGCAGCGGTACCACCGAGAGCGTCCACAGGGCCAGCCGCCAGTTAATGGACAGCATGATGACCACAATGCCGCCAATCAGCAGAATGTCTCCGAAAATGGTGATGATTCCCTGGGTAAAGACCTGATTCAGCGCTTCCACGTCGGAGGTCACCCGGGTCATCAGGCGACCAATGGGATTGCGATCGAAAAATTGCTGATGAAGTCCCTGCAGATGGCGGAAAACCTGTTGCCGAATATCCAGCATAATTCGCTGACCCAGATACTGAGTGCTCATGATCTGAGCGTATTTGAATAAAAAATTTCCCAGAAGAACGGCCAGATAAATTACCACAATGTGTAGCAAGCCGGAATAGTCTCCCGGTAGGACGTACCGGTCAATGGCGATTTTAGTCAAGAATGGTCCCAGAATTTCCAATCCCATTCCGATAATCAGCAGTACCAGAGCGGTTACCATGAGCTGCCAGTAAGGCATTCCGAACCGCAGCAGGCGGTTGAAGAGTTTTCTATCGTAAACCTTCCGGGTAATTTTATCTTCTTGCATCGAGCGTTTAAACCGTCCTTATTAATCGCCGAAATTTACAGTCCGCCTGGTTGGCATCAAAGAAGTTTCAAGGATTCTCAGCTAGTTTTGCGGCTTCCCTCAGGGTATTGAGCGTTTTCGTTTGTACGTTTGGCCGAGCAATCGGGGAAGTTCATTCTTTAACCAGTGTTGAAGTTCCCGGTGTTTGGAAAAATGTTTTTCGGCTTCTTTGAATTCCTTTCCGTGCACCACTCGGCGTCCGTTCTGAATCCGAATCGGGTAAACCATGTGGAGCATTTCGTGAAACAGAATTCCCTCCACCACAAAGCGCGGGATGGCAGGGTGATCGAGAATCCGACTGATATTGAGCAGATTGCGTTGAGAATCGTAGAAACCTAATCTGCGTCGGCTGAATCGTTGCGTCCAACCCAGGTGGGGAAGGGCAAGGGTGTTTTGAAAATAGTCTCGATTGAGTTGCCGGAAGATTTCTTCCAGATTGAAAAAACGCCCGCGTGGTTGAAGTTGGATCGGAGATACCCTCTCAGGAACGGTTGCACCCGGAGGCGGGGAGAAGGATTTTTCCAGGCGAGCGATCTGTGCTTTTAATTCCGGCGGTACCGGTCGTTTCTGTGCCCGCAAAATCAGGTATTCGGTGATGGCGGGAGGGTAATCATCCGACAATTCCAGTACTTGAACGGAAAGCTGCAAATAAATTTTCCCGTTTTGAATCCGGAGGCGGTGCCGCAGGTGCTGGGAAGGAGAAAGTTGGAGCACTAACACCGGTTTGCGGGAGGGAAAATGATGGGGAATGATTCTTTCGATCCGGCGGTACATATTAACATAGGGATGCGCTTCCTGAAAATGAAGCGCCACCAGTCCGTTTAAATTAAACAGAGCGCAGCGGCTGTTCGCATTGAGATCCTGCTCCAGGACGCGAGCTTCCCGGAGAATTCTTTCGATGGTTTGCAGCTCCTTCTTCCAGTACGAGAGTAGGCGATTTCTGGAGGCCGTGCTAGGTGGGTCGTAGTAGTGACGAAACACCTCGCGCTGGGCCTTGAGTATGCCCGATAGCCGATAAGTACTCAACGAATGCTTCCTGCTTTAATTGACCTTTTTTTGATTGCCGGATTAAAAACAACCGGTTCCCAATTAAAGCAGGGGAACCGGTTAAATAAAGGGGAATTTTAAAAATTAAACGGGTGGATTCAAAATTCCAGGGTTTCTCCAATCGGCAAAATTTCGGCATTCAACCCTTTTGCTTTGGCGGCGTCCACGAATTTTTGCGGCTCCACATCAATAATGTCGAATGTTTTGTAGTGCATGGGAATCACCTTCTTGGCCTGAAGCAGTTCCGCCGCTTTCACGGCATCTTCAATGCCCATGGTGAAATTGTCGCCGATGGGGAGCACCGCCACGTCGATTTTGTTCATCTCGCCGATGAGTTTCATGTCGTAAAACAGCCCGGTGTCGCCAGGATGGTAGAGCGTTTTGCCGTCCATGGTAACCAGAAACCCACAGGGATTCCCGGTGTAAGTGCCGTCCGGCGCCGCGGAGCCGTGATGGGCAATGGTTAGCTTGACCCGGCCGAAGGGGAATTCGTGTGCCCCACCAATGTGCATGGGGTGAACATTGGCACCCTGATTGGCACAGTAATTTGCCAATTCAAACGGCGCCACGATGGTGGCATTGTTGGCCTTAGCAATCTGCACCCCGTCCCCAATGTGGTCGCCGTGCCCGTGGGTAATCAGAACATAATCCACCCGGATATCTTCCGGCTTGCTTTTGGCCAGTGGATTTCCGGTTAAAAAAGGATCAATAATAATGCGTCCTTTTTCGCCTTCTACTAAAAATGCCGAGTGCCCCAAAAATGTCAGTTTTGGCATGTTTCTTTCCTCCCGTTGCTTGGTTCTTTCCCGTGCAATATAATAAACCTGCTGGAAAAGAACAAGCGTATTGGGAGGGTTTTCTGAGCGGGCGTTTCTCCTTACACCGTTTTCACCACCCGCCGGAAGTGAAACCCGTAAATCGCCATGCGCACCGCCAGGGGAAACTTGCGGGGGTATTTTAACAGGCTGTAAAGAAGTAACTTCCAGTAATACAGGCGCCCTTTTTCCACAATACCTAATTTCCAGATCGATTTTAAAAAGGCCAGGAGATCCTGGATTGGCACCGACACCGATTGGCGGGAGGGAAGCCGGTATTCCTGCAAGAACGTTTTGACCCGTTCATAGTAAGCTTTCTGGGAATAAATGGTTTTTACCAACCGGTGGTAGCCGTCCAAAAGTTGCTGGTAATTCATTCGGGGAATGAAGTTGAGGGTGCCGTCCATATTGTCGCCACTGATTTTGTGCAGCAGACGGTTTTCTTTCTTCAGGCGTTGGAACAACCGGGTGCCGGTGGGAGCGTTCAATAGTCCGACCATGGCCGTTACAATACCGCTTTTTTGGATAAAAGCGATTTGCTGTTCGAAAATATTGGGCGGATCGTGGTCAAATCCCACAATGAATCCGCCGGTAACAATCAGGCCGTGGTGTTGCAGTTTTTTAACCGCCGAGAGCAAATCGCGGTTTTTGTTGATTTTCTTTCCGCATTCCAGCAGGCTTTCGTCGTGGGGCGTTTCGATGCCCACAAACACCATCTGGAATCCGGCGGCGACCATCAGTTCTACCAGTTCCTCGTCGTCCGCCAGATTAATGGAAGCTTCGGTAAAGAAGGAGAACGGGTAGCCGTGCCGACGGGACCATTGAATCAGGGCCGGGAGAATTTCGCCCTTTAATTTGCGCCGGTTTCCGATGAAATTGTCATCCACAATGAACACATTTCCCCGCCAGCCCTGGCGCCGTAAGGCATCCAATTCCGCCAGGAATTGTTCCCGGGTTTTTGTGCGCGGCCGGTGCCCGTTTAGCAAAGTGATGCTGCAGAATTCACAGTCGTAAGGACAACCACGGGAATATTGCACACTCATGGAGGCGTACTGTTTTTGATCGAGTAGATCCCACTGCGGAATAGGACTTTTAGTGATGTCGGGCAGCCGCCTGCTTCGGTAAAAGCGTTTGGGACGCCCCCTCTCCAGATCGGCCAGGAAAAGGGGCAGGGTGATTTCTGCTTCGTTCAACACAAAGTGGTCCACACCGTGCAATTCCTGGTATTCGGTGGTGCAGAACGGTCCGCCGGCCACCACCGGTATTCCCAAGGCTTTGCAGCGGTCAATCACCCTTTGCATGGATTTTTTCTGGATATTCATTCCGGTGATGAAAACATAATCCGCCCAGCGAAGCTGTTCGTCGCTCAGCCGGGTCACATTCAGGTCCACCAACCTCTTTTCCCATTCCTTCGGTAGCAGCGCCGCCACGGTCAGCAAGCCTAACGGCGGTTCGGAGGATTTTTTGGAAATGAATTTGAGCGCGTTGCGAAAACTCCAGAACGTGGGCGGTGTTTCGGGATTGATGAGTAAGATTTTCATTGCGCTTCCTCCCGAATTGGGCAAAATTTTGTTTACAACGGGTAAGAATTTTTGTTAGTTTAATGTACCACATTTGGCGAGCAAGAACTGTAAAAGAAACGTAAAAATTGAGTAATCCAACTTTAAAGAAAAAAATCAATTTCGCCCACCCGATTGTCATTTTTGTACTGGCCCAGTTAGCCTGGCTAACCGTAGTGGGTTTGTGGATTTATTGGTACGTGTCCAATTACATTATTTTGAAAAAAGTGGGCGAAAATTTGTCTCCCCAGTTAATTTCCAAGGGAACCAATGTGCTGACCCTGATCTGGGGATTGATTCTACTGGTCATGATTTTGGGAGGGATGTATTTTATTTTTATTTACCTCACCCGGCAAATCAATATTAATCGGCTGTACGATTCCTTTATTGCCAGTGTGACCCACGAGCTAAAAACGCCCCTGGCCTCCATTCAGCTGTATCTGGAAACCCTGATTTACCGGCCGGTTCCCCCGGAAAAGGAAAAAGAGTTTCTGAATTTAATGATGCACGATGCCCAGCGGTTACGGAAACTGATTAATTCAATTCTGGATATTTCCGCCCTGGAACAGAAAAAAATGAGCTTTAATTACCAGATATTGCCGGCCGAGAAACTGGTGCGTGAATTGTTTGATGAGGCCAGAAAGCAGTTCAAGGTGGACGAAGGTGCCATCGAAATTCAGGGGAAGGCTCCCTGTCTTTGCCGGGTGGATCGGGAGGCTTTCAAAACCGTTTTCGATAATTTAATCGATAACGCCATCAAATATTCGGCAGAACGTTTCCATTTAACCATCCGAATGTCTTGCACGGCGCAAAAGTTCTTTCTGGAGTTTACCGATCAGGGCATTGGTCTCCCGGAAAAGGAGCGCAAAAACGTGTTTAACAAATTTTACCGGGTCTCCGATCCGAATATTCCCAATGTAAAAGGAACCGGTTTGGGGTTGTATTTAGTGCAAGAAATTGTGCGAGCACATGGGGGAAGGGTCACCGTTTTTAGTGAGGGACCCAATCGGGGGTGCACGTTTAAAATCGAGCTACCGGTTTACTGGGCTTCTCGAAAAGACTATTTCAATTATCTGTTAAAGAAAACGCCGTAGGAGTTAACAGAGCAAGATGAGCGACAAAAACGATGAACTTTTGAAGGGGAGCAAAATTCTGCTGGTGGAAGACGAGGAGGTCTTCGCTGCCGGATTGGAATTTAATCTGGTGCAGGAAGGCTACGAGGTTACCTGGGCGAAAGACGGACGGGAAGCACTGAAGTTTTTCCAGTCCCGGGAATTCGATTTGATTATTCTCGACATCATGCTTCCTTACCACGACGGTTTTGAGGTGGCGAAGCGCATACGGGAGAAGTCATCCCGGGTTCCGATTTTAATTTTAACGGCTCGCCGGGGGGCGGACGACCGGGTGAAGGGGTTGTTGTTGGGGGCGGATGACTATTTGACCAAACCGTTTCATTTGCAGGAATTGCTGTTGCGCGTGCGCGGCATGCTGAAGCGCAAAACCTGGTACAAACCGGCGGAAGCGGAGGAGATTTACCGTTTCGGACAGAATGAAGTCAATTTTCGCAATTTGCTGGCCCGTGCCGGCGACCGGGAATTCCAGTTAACTCCCCGGGAAGCCCGGGTGCTGAAATACCTGATTGACCATCGGGGGCGGATTGTTTCCCGCCGGGAACTGCTCCAGAAGGTGTGGAATTTACACTCCGAAGTGGAAACCCGCACGGTGGACAATTTCATTGCCCGGCTACGTAAATATTTTGAATCCGATCCCGCTCATCCCGTTTACATTAAAAGTGTTCGCGGAGCCGGTTACCTGTTTGAGGAAAGTTAAGGAGTGTCCCAAAATCTTTTGCCCGCGAAAGCGTAATTGGGTTTTCCCCGAAAATAAAAACGGCCGGTGGCATTCCGGAAGTCGGAACGCCCCGGCAGTTGGTACTTCTGGTTGAAGCTTGCCGAACCGCTGAGATTAGGGTTCGATTTTAGTGCCCAGCACCTGCAGGAATTTGGCCATCCATTCCGGGTGAGCGGGCCAGGCGGCGGCGGTCACCAGATTTCCGTCCACGTGCGCATTTGTGAAGGTCTCGTTGTTGGGAATCCATTTTCCGCCTGCCAATTCCACCTCGGTTTTGACGGCCGGGTAGGACATGCACTCCTTGCCTTCCAATACCCGGGCGGCGGAGAGAATTTGAGCGCCGTGGCAAATGGCCGCAATCGGTTTGTTGTTTTCCGCAAAATGACGGGTAATTTCCAGCACCCGCTCATTCAACCGCAAGTATTCCGGAGCCCGTCCGCCGGGAATCACCAACCCGTCGTAGTCGGCCGGATTGATTTTGTCGAAGTCCGCTGTGACCTGGAAATTGTGTCCCACTTTCTCGGAATAGGTCTGATCCCCCTCAAAATCGTGAATTGCGGTTTTTACCGTCTGGCCCGGTTTTTTTCCGGGACACACCGCATCCACCTGGTGGCCGGCCATCAACAGCATCTGGTAAGGAACCATTGCCTCGTAATCTTCCATAAAATCGCCCACAAACATTAAAATTTTTTTAGCCGCCATGGTAGTACCTCCTCTTTTTTGGTGAGTTTTATTTGCAGCCATTAAAAATAACCACTTCCAATCAAAAATTCAATACTCAATCTGGGCGATTTTAACCGCCGGAAAAAAATAGGCAAAATTCTTATTAGAAGAAATGGACGGTTGCGAGGAGGGAACGGTCTGCTGAAAATAAAAAAGGGGATTCGTCGGAATCCCCTTCCTTCACTGCAATGGTTAAGAAACGTTCAGGCATTTGCCACCGGATAAACGCTGACCTTGGTGCGCCGTTTATCCTTGCGTTCGAATTTCACGTAGCCGTCAATCAAGGCAAAAAGCGTATCGTCTCCGCCGCGTTTAACATTGTTACCAGGATGGAACTTGGTGCCTCGCTGGCGAACGATGATGCTGCCGGCGGTGACGAATTCACCCCCAAATTTTTTTACACCCAGACGCTTGCTTTCGCTTTCGCGTCCGTTTCGAGAACTTCCGACCCCTTTTTTATGTGCCATGATTTCCTCCGTACAAAATTTTAGGCAATGTTTTCAATTTGAATTTTCGTAAAGTGCTGACGGTGCCCTTTTTTCACTTTGTAGCCTTTGCGGCGTTTTTTCTTGAACACAATGATCTTTTTGTCCCGACCGTGTTCCACCACTTTGGCCTTCACTTTGGCACCTTCCACAACCGGACGTCCCACTTTCACTTCTTTACCGTCGTCCAGTAAGAACACCCGGTCAAATTCAACCGTTTTGCCAACCTCTTCGTGCAAGAGGGGCACTTTCACCACCGCATCTTTTTCCACGCGAAATTGCTTTCCGGCGATCTCCACAATTGCGTACATTGAATTCAACTCCCGTTTGTTGTTTAACCTTCGTTTTTAAGCCCAAAAATATAATATGAGAAGAGGGGGCTTACAAGCACAAAATTATTTCACGAGGAATTTGCGGCAGGAGGGGAATTCAATTTTCTGGCGGCGCAGTTGGTGAGTGGGGGTGAAAGTGCTGGTAGAGATTCCGGGCGACTTTCTCGGGAAGTTTTCCCTTTTCCCGCAGTTCTTCCAGGGAGGCTTCCCGAATTTTTTTCAGCGACCCGAAGGTTTTAAGCAATTGCTGCTTGCGGATCGGGCCGATGCCGGGAATGTCATCCAGCGGAGACTGCATGGTGCGTTTGCTGCGCAGTTTGCGGTGGTAGCTAATGGCAAAGCGGTGGGATTCGTCCCGGATTTGCTGCAGCAATTTGAGGCCGGCCGAACGACGGGGAATGTTTTGCGGTTCGCTCAGGCCGGGCAGAAAGACCTCTTCCAGGCGTTTGGCCAGCCCGATGACTGGCTGCTCCTCCAAACCCAATTCCTCTAAAACCTGTTTGGCGCTGGACAACTGTCCTTTGCCCCCGTCAATCAAAATCAGGTCGGGGAGCGGTTTGTTCTCTTCCAGCAGGCGGTGGTACCGCCGGTAAACCACTTCGCGCATCATGGCAAAATCGTCCGGGGTGTCTTTGCTGCGGATTTTAAAGCGTCGATATTCGCTTTTGCGTGCGTGGGCATTGACAAAACACACCAGGGAGGCCACCGCATCCTTACCCTGCAGGTTCGAAATGTCGAAGGCCTCGATGCGCAGCGGAGGACGGGGAAGATGCAGGTCTTTCTGGAGCGCTTTCACCGCCGGATGGATGTAGTCCTGCCGTTTCGATTTTTGTAAAAGCAGTTCATGCAGCAAATACCGGGCATTTTTCTGGCACAGATCCACAATTTTCTTTTTCTCCCCGGCCCGGGGCACCAGTAAGGCCACTTTTTGCCCGGCTTGTTTGCTAAGCCAGGTTTCCAGCAGCGGCATCGACTCACCCAGATTCACCGGAAGCAAAATCTGGCGGGCGTAATCGTCCGTTTCCAGGTAGTATTGTTGCAGAAATTGGGTCAGGATTTCCGCTTCGGTTTTTTCTTCCACTCCGGAGAGGTAGAAATGTTGCCGGCCAATAAGTTTGGCGTCGCGAATTTTAAATACCACCGCACAGGCGTCCTCGCCCTCGGTTGCCAGTGCCACCACGTCGCGGTCCTCAATTTCTCCCATGCCAATGACAACCTTCTGAGCATTGAAATAGTAATTCTCAATCATGTGAATCTGATCGCGCAATTGGGCCGCCCGTTCAAAGTGTAACGCCCGGGATTCTTCTTCCATTTTCTGCCGCAGTTCTTGCACCAGCTCCCGGGTTTTCCCTTTCAGAAATTTTTCCACCTGACGAATCATGCGGTTGTATTCCGTTTCGCTGACGAGCCCCTGGCAGGGGCCGTTGCAGCGGTGAATATGGTAGTCCAGGCACAGTTTAATTTTTCCGGACTTAATCACTCCCTCGTCCAGATGGTAATTGCAGGAGCGGACGGGAAAAATTTTGCGCAAGGTTTTCATGATTTTGCGCAGGTGTTTAACATCGGTGTAGGGACCCAGGTAGCGGGAGCCATCCCGCACGATTCGCCGGGTGACGAAGACCCGCGGAAACGGT
>JAJRXE010000485.1 GCA_024276455.1 Calditrichota bacterium | reverse complement strand
TTCATGTTTTTTATTTTTTATGTCGTTGGTGGGTGTTCATTGTTTTTATCCCAGTAATATATTAACGGTCGGTTAATGTTTTCATAAATGCGACCAGATCAATTTTATCCTGCGGGCTTAGGCCAAGAGAATCCTCATTTGCTGTTAGAGGGGATGATTATTGCCGCCTATGCCATTCGCTCGAACCATGCGTACATCTACATCCGGGGCGAGTTCGTGAACGAAGCCCGTATTCTGGAAAAGGCGATTGCTCAGGCTTACGAAAAGGGATATTTAGGTAAAAACATTCTGGGCAGTGGGTTCGATCTGGATATTCATGTACATCGGGGAGCCGGAGCGTATGTATGCGGCGAGGAAACCGGGTTGATTGAGTCGTTGGAAGGAAAACGGGGATGGCCCCGCATTAAACCACCCTTTCCGGCCGTGGCGGGCGCCTGGCAGAGTCCGACCATAGTGAATAACGTAGAAACCCTGGCCTGTGTACCGTCTATCATGGAGCGGGGAGGCGCCTGGTTTAAATCCATTGGTCCGGAAAAGAGCCCGGGACCCAAATTGTACTGCCTGAGCGGGCATATTAAAAATCCCGGGGTGTACGAATTGCCCATGGGAACCAATTTGAAGGAGCTGATTTACGAGGTGGGCGGCGGCATTCTAAACGACCGGAAGCTGAAAGCGGTGATTCCCGGTGGTTCCTCGGTGCCGGTGTTAACCGCCGATGAAATTGACGTGGCGATGGATTTCGAGAGCATGGCGGCGGCGGGCAGCATGTTGGGTTCCGCCGGGGTGATTGTCATGGACGAAAACACCTGCATGGTGGATGCGCTGTTGAATCTGATCAAATTCTACCGCCACGAATCCTGTGGTCAGTGTACCCCCTGCCGCGAAGGGACCAACTGGGCGGAACGCATCTTGCTGAAAATTGAACATGGTGAGGCCGAAATGAAAGACATTGACCTGTTGGAAGAGGTGGCCAATCACATTAATTTCCGTACCATTTGCCCGTTGGGCGATGCGGCCGCCATGCCTATCCAGTCGTTTCTGAAAAAATTTCGGCCCGAATTTGAAGCGCATGTAAAACAGAAAAAATGTCCGTTAAACAGTCGGTTGTAGACGTGAAGTTTTGCCATAGAGCGATGCCAGGTAAGAAATTTTACTTGTAATAGGGAGTGTGCGATGCCGTTAGTCAAAATAGACGGTAAGGATTTAGAGGTTGCAGCAGGAACCACGATTTTTGAAGCTGCTAAACAACTGGGAATTGAAATTCCCCATTACTGTTACCACCCGGCACTGAAAATTGTAGCCAGTTGCCGGATGTGTCTGGTGAAAGTAGAAGGCTTCCCCAAACTGGTACCTTCCTGTTCGACCACCATCGGCGAGTTGCCTCCGGAACGGAAAGTGGATGGGAAATACGACATGGTGGTGTGGACGAAAGATCAGGAAGTGAAAGATGCCCAGGAATCCATTATGGAATTCCTGTTGCTTAATCACCCCACCGATTGTCCGGAGTGCGACCAGGCCGGGGAATGTCACCTGCAGGATTACAGCTACCAGTACGGGAAGGGATATTCCCGCTTCGATTTCGAAAAACGGGTACCGCGTCGCAAAGACCTGGGTCCCAATGTTTTACTGATAGCCACCCGCTGCATTCTGTGTACCCGGTGCGTACGCTTTACCCGCGAAGTAACCGCTACCAACGAGCTGATTGTACGCCAGCGGGGGTACAAAGCGGAGATCGACACCTTTCCGGGCCTGTCGCTAAACAATAAGCTGTCCATGAACGTGGTGGACATTTGCCCGGTGGGGGCGCTGGTGAGCAAAGATTTTATTCACAAACCGCGAAATTGGCGGTACGAGAAGACCCGGACTGTGTGTGCCGGCTGTTCGCTGGGTTGCAACATTCAAATTGAAGCGATGGCGGAAGACAATCGAATTTACCGGATCAAACCGTTGTACAATGCCGAGGTAAACCAGTGGTGGATGTGCGACGAGGGACGACTTCTTTACCACCAATTCGAGAAACTGGAACGGCTGGAATATCCCCGCATTCGGAAAAATAACGAGTTGAAGCGGGCTAATTGGTGCGAAGCCCTGCAGGCGGTTGTGGAAGGACTAAAGCAGTTCTCGCCAGACGAAATTGCCGTGGTAGGAAATGGCTACGCTACCAATGAAGAAAATTACCTCCTGAAAAAAGTGTTTAGCGAAGGTTTCGGGGTGCAGAAGTTTGTACTAAACGATAAAATTCGCAAAGAAGAAGACGCGGTTTTCCCCGGATTTACCATCAAGGGCGAGAAACTGCCCAACGAGCAGGGCGCCCGGGATATGCTGGGGCGCACCACCACCTTTAGCGATGCCCTGCGCAAAGCTGAAAAGGGCGCGGTCAAAGCAATTTACTATCTGGGAGGCGATCCGAACCTTACGCTGAGCGACAAGGAAATAAGCGCCCTGCAGAAAGTGGAATTCCTGGTGGTGCAGGACATTTTCAGCAGTCCGTTAACCGAGCGGGCTCAGGTGGTTCTGCCCGGGGCTTCGGTGTACGAAAAAGACGGTACCTTTACCAACTTCCAGGGACGGGTCCAGCGGGTGCGTCCGGCCATCATGCCGCCTTTAGCCGCCCGCCCGGATTACGAAATTCTGCGCGATCTGGGGAAATTGCTCAATCTGGAAATGCCCCTGCGTCCGAAAAAAGCATTCGACGAAATTGCCGGACAGGTAAAAGGGTACGCCGAAATGGATTACCCCTTGCTGGGAGAGACCGGGGTGTTAAAGGGAGAAGGAAAGAAAGCGAGAAAGGCCCAAGCAGAGCAAGAAACCGCCTGAGTGCCAGGCAGGGAAAAACAAGCGAAGTAGAGTTTTGGTAAACAGATAAATTTCGGAGAGAAAGTAGCTTATGGATCCCATTTTATTTGAAGTGATTATTATTCTGGTGAAAATTGTGGCGGTGATTGCGGTGGTGTTTCTAACGGTTTTGGGATTGACGCTGGCTGAACGCCGGGTTTCAGGATTCATTCAAGATCGTCTGGGACCCAATCGGGTAGGACCGCAAGGCATCTTGCAGCCTATTGCCGATGCCATAAAATTCTTTGTGAAAGAAGACATTGTGCCGTCTCATGTGGAAAAATGGTTGTACATTCTGTCTCCGGCTATTATTCTGACCCCCGCCCTGATGGTGTTTGCGGTGATTCCTTTCGGAGACAGCATTACGACCTACGTGGGCGGTACCCTCGAGACCATTCGCTTCCAGATTGCCGATCTGAATGTGGGCATCCTCTACATTATTGCCATTGCTTCGCTGGGCGTGTACGGCATTGTGCTGGGAGGATGGTCTTCAAACAACAAATATTCGCTGCTGGG
>JAJRXE010000484.1 GCA_024276455.1 Calditrichota bacterium | reverse complement strand
TGAGTACCGGCGGCGGACCTGGAGCCCCCATCGCAGATTTTACGGGCTCTCCCACCTCCGGTTGCGCTCCCTTAACGGTAGCCTTTACGGATCAATCCACCGGCGACATTGACTCCTGGTCCTGGGATTTCGGCGATGGCAGCACTTCGACCGAGCAAAATCCCACCCATCAATACACCAGCGCCGGAAGCTACACCGTTACGTTAACGGTAAGTGGACCGGGCGGATCGGATACGGAAACCAAAGTGGACTATATTACCGTTTCCGATGTGCCGGTGGCTAACTTTACCGGAAGTCCCACCTCCGGCAACGCTCCGTTGACCGTGAGCTTTACCGATCAATCCACCGGAAACCCCACCTCCTGGTCCTGGGATTTCGGTGATGGCAGTACTTCGACCGAACAAAACCCGACCCACGAATACACCGCTGCGGGTACCTACACGGTGAGCCTCACGGTGGAAAATGCCTGCGGTACCGACACAGAGACCAAAGTGGATTACATTACCGTAAACGAAGCACCGGCACAGGTAATGCATGTGGAGTCGGTTAATGTAACGAAAGAGACTTTCTGGATTATTACTCGCGGAAATGCCAAAGTTCGCATTGTAGATGCTTCGGGAGCACCGGTGGCGGATGCGACCGTGAGCGGTGAATGGTCTGGTGGTGCCAACGATACCGATCAATTCACCACCGATGCCGACGGATACGGGACTGCCGTTTCCAATTGGGTGTGGGGCGATGCCGAGTTCACTTTCTGCGTAACCGATGTGTCCAAATCCGGTTGGACCTATGATCCGAACGCTAATGTGGAAACCTGCGGAAGCACCAGCGGAACCGCTGCGGTTCAGTTGAGTTCCAACCAGGTGGATTTCAACGAGGTCCAGCAACAAACCGGACGGAAAATGTTCTTTGCCTATCCCAATCCGTTTAACCCGACGACCACCATTAATTTCCTGATTCCGGAAGCTTCCCACGTGAAAGTGGAAATCTTCAATATTCTGGGCGAAAAAGTGGCTACTTTGATGAATGAGAAAACCAGTGCCGGATTCAAATCCGTGAAGTGGGATGCCCGGGATAACCATGGGAAAGTGATCGGTTCAGGTTACTACTTCTACCGCATTACCGTGAATAACAAAGTTCTTTACATTCAGAAAATGTTGCTGATGAAGTAGGACGAATTAACATTGGGGCAATTTTTTAAACAAGGTGTCGGGAATTCCTGACACCTTGTTTTTTTATGGAAAAAAAATTATTTTGTGGAGTCAATAACAGTGAGGCCATCATGAAGCTTAGAATGCAAACCTTATTTATTCTCCTGTTTATTTTACAGTTTGGCTGGAGCCAGGATGTGAAACTGCTTTCGCCACCAGTAGTCGATCTAGGAGAAGTTCCCGATGACACGGTGGCATCCACCGTAATTCGGTTTAAAAATATTAGTCAGGACACCATTCGGGTCGGAGAAGTGCGGAGCAGTTGTGGGTGTACGGTGCCGGAAATTGACAAACTGACTTATTTACCCGGTGAGGAGGGGAACATTTTAGTGCAATTTCACGCTCGTGGGTTTCGCGGGAAGGTTCGAAAGTGGGTGAAGATCTTCTTTACAAAGGGACAGCCTTCCATGTTGCGGGTTGTTTTACAAGCCCATGTGGTACCTCTTGTTGAGGTTGAACCGGAAGTGGTGAACTGGCAGGGAATTTCTTTGAAACAAGGGCAGGTAAGCCGGTCGGTCGTATTAAAAAATAATTCTGATCAACCGCTGAAGGTGAGCAAGATTCTTAGCACGAATCCTCAGCTGAAGGTTTCCCCGCCAACGATGAAGATCCCTCCTCATGCTTCCGACACTTTGACGATTGTTTACACCCCGGAGAAAATCGGGAGCGACGACAGTATTATTTTTCTGGAATTTTCCAATCCCAAAATCTCGCCGCGAAGGGTAGCCGTTTACATTGATGTGAAATAATAATTTGATGAACGGAAAAATAATTAAAAAAGCAGGGCAGTTTCTTTTTGCACTGCTTTTCTGTTTGTCTGCTGGGAACGATCAGGATTATCCCTTGACCATTTGGCGAAGTACGGTTTGGAGAATGCCACCGTTGGCGTAATATTGTACTTCAATGGGAGTGTCCAGGCGAGAAATGACTGTGAAATTAGTTTTCTCTTTACCGTTCTCAAATACTTGCACCGTAAGTTCCTGACCGGGTTTCATCTCGCCGGAAATTCCCCGGATGTGGTAAATTTCCCGGCCGGTTAAACCTAGGCTTTCCTTGTTCTCACCCGGTTTAAATTGCAGGGGCAACACTCCCATACCGATGAGGTTGCTGCGGTGAATCCGTTCGAAGCTTTCCGCAATCACGGCTTTTACGCCCAATAAAGCGGTGCCTTTAGCCGCCCAATCACGGGAGCTCCCCGTACCGTATTCCTTCCCGGCAATCACGATTAAGGGGATGCCGTTTTCCTGGTACTTCATGGCGGCATCGTACACGGCCATTTGTTCTCCGCTGGGTAAATAAAGCGTGTAACCGCCTTCTACGCCATCTAATAATTGATTTTTAATCCGGATATTTGCGAATGTACCGCGCATCATGACTTCATGATTTCCTCGCCGGGAACCGTAAGAGTTGAAATCCTTTGGATCGACGCCGTGTTCAATCAAATATTTTCCGGCGGGACTATTGACCGGTATGGCGCCGGCCGGGGAGATGTGGTCAGTAGTAATGGAATCTCCTAACAGCATCAATACCCGGGCATTCTCGATATCGCGGGGCGGTTCCATTTCCAGGGACATTCCCTCAAAAAAGGGCGGTTTTTTAATATAAGTGGATTTCGGATCCCACTGGTAAATGCGTTCTTCCGTGGCCGGAAGTTTTTGCCAGTGTTCGTCTCCGTCGAATACGCTGCCGTATTTTTCCCGGAACATTTCCGGCTCCAGGGCTTTCTCAATGGTCGCCTTAATTTCTTGCAGACTTGGCCAGATGTCTTTTAAATAAACAGGGTTGCCGTCTTTCCCGGTGCCCAGCGGCTCGTTAAGTAAATCAATGTCGATTCGTCCTGCCAGGGCAAAGGCCACAACCAGCGGAGGGGACGCCAGATAATTGGCTTTCACCGCGGCATGAATGCGTCCCTCGAAGTTGCGATTACCGCTTAAAACCGCTGCTGCAACCAGATCTCCCTTTTTAATTCCCTGTTCAATTTCTTCTGGAAGCGGCCCGCTGTTTCCGATGCAAGTGGTACAACCGTACCCCACTAAATTAAACCGCTGCTTTTCCAACGCTTCTAATAAATTTGCCTTCTTTAAATAATCGGTCACCACCCGGCTTCCCGGCGCCAGGCTGGTTTTGACCCAGGGTTTCGTAAATAATCCCTTCTCAGCAGCCTTTTGAGCTACCAGGCCGGCCGCCACCATGACCGAGGGATTGGACGTGTTGGTACAGCTGGTAATTGCGGCAATGACAATCGAACCATCCGTCAACACAAATTCTTCGTTGTTGTACCGCACGGAAACCGATTTTTTAACGGCGTCTTCTTTGCGGGTAGCCTCCTCGCGACCGAACAGCTTCTCCAGGGACACAAAAAATTGTTTCCGGGCATTTTGCAGCGGGATGCGGTCCTGCGGACGTTTGGGACCGGCAATACTCGGTTCAACCGTGCTTAAATCTAATTCCAGAGTACTGGCGTAAACCGGATCGGGAGTCTCATTTGTGCGGAATAAACCCTGCGCTTTGGCGTACGCTTCCACCAGCTGAACGTGCTCTGCTGCCCGGGCGGTTAAACGCAGGTAATCCAATACAGCGTCGTCGATGGGGAAGAACCCCATGGTTGCGCCGTATTCCGGTGCCATATTGGCGATGGTGGTCCGGTCGGGTAAACTGAGGTGGCTGAGCCCTGGCCCGAAATACTCGACGAATTTGCCAACTACTCCGTGTTTGCGCAACATCTCTGTAAGGGTCAGTACCACGTCTGTGGCCGTGGCTCCTTCCGGCAATTCACCGGTCAATTTAACCCCCACAACTTCGGGGATGAGCATGTAATACGGTTGTCCCAACATTACCGCCTCGGCCTCGATGCCACCCACGCCCCAACCCAGTACGCTCAGGCCATTGATCATGGTCGTGTGGGAATCGGTTCCGACTAGGGTATCGGGATAAGCTAGAAGAACCCCGCCTTGTTCTTTCGAATCCACCACCATCGCCAGATATTCCAGATTAACCTGATGCACAATTCCGGTACCCGGAGGAACCACCGAAAAATTCTGGAAACTTTTTTGCGCCCATTTCAACAGGGTGTAACGTTCGCCGTTGCGTTTGTATTCCTTTTCCACATTGCGTTTGAAGGCGTCCTGGGTGCCAAAAAAATCTACCTGGACGGAATGGTCAATCACCAAATCCGAGCGCACAATCGGATTAATCTTATCTGGATCCCCCTTTAATTCCTTCATTGCATCGCGCATAGCAGCTAAATCCACCACACAGGGTACGCCGGTAAAATCCTGTAATACCACCCGGGCAGGCATGTACGGAATTTCTTTTTTCTCGACTGTTTGAGGATCGTAATCAAGCAGTTTGTTTACGTCTGCCTCGGTAATCAATTGTCCATCTTCATTTCGCAACAAATTTTCCAGCAACACTCGCACTGAAAAGGGAAAGGTTTCCAATTTCA
>JAJRXE010000483.1 GCA_024276455.1 Calditrichota bacterium | reverse complement strand
TCCCCATTTTTTCTGGAAAATCCCGAAAGCAGCGCTCCAATTCTATCCTGCACCTTTCGCACTTCTTTGGCGCGCACCAGAAAATGTTCCATCATAATGGAAAAAGCGAGCACCTCGCCGTCGGCCGTCTGGGTGTAACCGGAGAGAGAACTCACTCCGCGTAAGGTACCGGTTTTCGCCCGCAGTTTTTTCTCTGCCGGAGTTCCTTTCATCCGCTTTTTCAGGGTTCCGTCCACTCCGGCAATGGGCAGGGAGGTTTGAAATTCTGCTTGCACCTTGAAATCGCGATGCATTCCCCTCAGAAGTTTAATCATCAAATCCGGTGTTATCAGATTGTAGCGCGACACCCCGGATCCATCCACCATCTCGAAGCGAGTGCTGTCCACCCCGACTTCACTCAGGAACCGGCGAACCACCGCAATGCCTTTTTCCGCCGTTCCCGGTACTCCCTCGATTTCCGCTCCCAACGTCTTCAGGAGCATTTCGGCAGACAGATTGTCGCTAATTTTATTGGTATGGAACACCACCAGCGTCAGGGGAGCAGAGAGATGTTCTACCAGAACCTCCGCATTATTCGGTATGCGATCTTTCCGCACCTGTCCCTCCAGGGCAAGGCCCATTTTTTGCAACTGCTCTTCAAACAGGGTGGCCGTGTAGCGCGCTGCATCCACCACTTCGATTTCAAATTCTTCCGGGGCGCTGCCAACCGCCATGGCGCCTTGCACCACGATGGTGTTTTCCGGGATTTTCCACTTCCGCTCCACTTTAAATTCTTCCAAGCGCAGGGTGTCGTCGGAACCCACGGTAATCCCCTGATTTTCAATTTTCACATACGAGGTGGGGGGCCACAACCGGACGATCAGCGATTCCCCAACCGCATTAGCGGGCGAAACGCGTACCCTGACACAATTGTCGTTCACCGAAAGCGCGCTAATGGGTGCAAAATCAGGGGAAGACGTATCATCCCACATCCAGCCTTTGCCCCAGTAGAGATCGTCGAAGTAGCTATCGTCGTAAACCAGATCACCGGTAATCCGCTTCACCCCCCGCTTCTGCAACTCTTCAATCATTTGCTGCAAATCGTCGGAGGTTAAGTCCGGATCTCCGTACCCCTTGAGGTACAAATTCCCCTGGATTACGCTGTCCTTCCAGGCGGCGGAATCGCAGAACAGCACGGTTCTGAATCTGAAATTGGGACCGAGTCGGTTCAGAGCCGTCGCGGTTGTTAGTAATTTCAGATTCGAGGCCGGGTGGAACAATTCGTTGCTATTGCGATCGTACAGGACCTCACCTGTTTCCAGAGAAACCACTTTGAGGCCCACCCGGGTCTGGGCAAGCACCGAATCCTGCAAAATCCGGTCAATCCCGGTTCGCAAATTGGCCAGGGCATCTTTTTCGGCGATCGGTTTCTTGCCGGGTCTGGTGGCAGCGCACGAAACGAGCAAGAAAGCCAGAGACAGGGGTAAAAAAACGTTCAATTTCAGCTTTAGTTTCCAGGTTCCCATGGTTTCTCCAAGTGCTAAAAATTCCAACTTAAAAAAGAAGTTCCATGCACATAATTACAAATTCCAATCACTCGCGAAAACGCTAAAACCCGAATAAAAACCCCAGGATTGATTGAGGTAATTTTCCAAACCTTGCCATAAATAGGTTAAATTAAACGGACACTAAACAATCTTCCAATCTACCAATCTTTCAATTTTATAATCTTTTAATCTTTTACAATTTTGCAAAATAATCCCGGGCGGCCTGCATCACCCGCGGAGCCAGCAGCAGGGTAGAAATCATGGTGGGAATGGCCATCAGGGCGTACATGCCGTCAATCAGATTCACCACCACGTCCAGCGACACCACCGAGGCCACCACAATGAGCAATACGTAAAAATAGGTGTACCAGTGTTGTCGTTCCGCCCCTAACAGGAAGCCCAGACATTTAGTTCCGTAGTAAGAATAACTGAACATAGTGCTCATGCTAAAAAAGAGCACTGCGGCAAAAAGGATGTAAATTCCCACTCCCGGAATAGCCTGTTGAAAAGCGCGGGCGGTAAGGGTTACGCCGTTATCCGCCGAAGTTTGCCAGACGCCGGTCACCAGGATCATTAACGCAGTGGTGGTGCAGACGATGATGGTGTCAATGAACGGGCCCAACATGGCCACCAGCCCTTCGCGGATGGGTTCTTCGGTTTTGGCGGCGCCATGCGCCATGGCCTCGGTACCGATGCCCGCTTCGTTGGAAAAAGCCGCCCGCTTGATGCCGGTGATGACCACCGTCCACACGGCTCCTCCGGCCACCGCTTTACCGGTAAAAGCATCCTGAAAAATAAGCCCGAAGAAGTAAGGAATTTCCGCAAGATGGGTCGCCAACGTCCAGATGGCGGCCCCCATGTACAGGAGCACCATGGCCGGCACCAGCCGGGCTGTTACCGCCCCGATCCGGGTAATCCCGCCAAAAATCACCAGCGACACCAACGCGGCAATGAGGCTCCCGCTCAAGAAATTAAATAAAAAAAGCGAATCCCCCACCCACCCATTGGGGATGAAGATGATATCTCGCATCACCTGAACAAGCTGGTTTGCCTGGAAAGCCGGCAGGGCGCCGATGAGACCAGCCAGAGAAAAAAACACCGCCAAAGGCTTCCATTTTTTCCCCAACCCTTCCACGATGTAATACATGGGACCGCCCTGAATGTGTCCGGCGCTGTCGCGTCCCCGGTACATAATGGCCAGCGAGCAGGTAAAAAACTTGGTGGCCATCCCCACAATGGCACTCACCCACATCCAGAACACCGAACCCGGCCCACCCACGTAGATGGCGATGGCCACCCCGGAGATATTTCCCATGCCCACCGTACCCGCCAGGGCCGAAGAGAGCGCCTGAAAGTGAGAAATGTCGCCGGCATCTTCGGGATTATCATATTTGCCGCGCAGAATGTCCACTGCGTGTCCGAAATAGCGGAATGGCAATAAACGGGAATAAATCAGAAAAAACAGACCGCCGCCGGTTAGCAGCACCAGCAGCCAGGGTCCCCAGGCCAAACTGGAAAATCGGGAAAGTATGTTTTCAAGTTCTTTCATAACATCTAAATTTTCGAATGACAGGAGACGCCAGGAAAAATCTTACAGGCCAAGACGCGAAGTAGAACAGAAAAAAGATAAAAATATAATCGGGGATTGTTTTGAAATAATGAAGCGTTCGCAGCATCTAATTCAAACAATTTTGAAATCTTTTATTTTTTATCTTAAATGTTTGCGTCTTGGCAGCTAATTTCTATTTAAGAATTCATCTGTTCGATGGCTTTGCGCACAAACCCATCGGCAGCTTCCAGACGGCGTTTGGCTTCCTGCGCGTCCACCCCGGCCAGAATCATCACCAGAGCGGTCTTCACATGACCATTGGCCTCTTTCAACACCCGGGCGGCTTCCTCGTAATCCACGCCGGTTACCATCATCACCACCCGTTTGGAACGTTCCTCCAGTTTTTTGGAGGTCATCATTAAATCCACCATCATGTTGCCGTACACTTTTCCCAGCCGAATCATGGAAGTGGTGGTGAGCATGTTCAACACCAGCTTGGTGGCCGTACCGGCTTTCATGCGGGTGGAGCCCATCACCACCTCGGGTCCCACCACCGGACAAATAGCCACATCCACATCCACTTTCGATTCGATTTCCGAACGGGGATTGCAGGTCACAAAAATGGTCTTGGCCCCGATTTCCCGCGCTTTACGAATGGCGCCCAGCACGTACGGCGTGCGGTAACTGGCGGCAATGCCGCACACCACATCGTTTTTGGTAAATCCCCGCTCCATTAAATCTTTCGCGCCCAATTCCGGCTGGTCCTCGTATCCCTCCTGGGCAGTTACCAAAGCTTTGTAACCGCCGGCAATAATTCCCTGAATCATTTCCGGATCGGTGCCGTAAGTGGGGGGGCATTCCGCGGCATCCAGCACTCCCAACCGACCACTGGTTCCCGCACCAATGTAAAATAAGCGCCCTCCATTTTTGAAGGTTTCTACCAGCATATCCACCGCCCGGGCAATGTAGGGGATTTCTTTCTCGACCACCCCCGGAACGGTGTGATCTTCTCGATTAATAATTCTCAAAATCTCCTCGGTACTCTTTGCATCAATATCTTCGGAGGCCGGATTTCTGGCTTCGGTTACCAAATCTTTGATTTAGTCAAAAACCTTGTCTCTCATGAATCTCCCCGCGTTTCTTTTGCTCTACCTTCTCAAAATCGTCTAACTCGATTCGCTCAATCCTTCCTCAACTCCTGTAACATCTCTTCCTAACCATCTATTCCTTTTTCCCCACCGGGACCTTTGAATATCTGGTGCACCAGATAGGCCACCAGGATGGTGGCGAGGCTCCCTACCAGGGTGTAAAGGGGCCAGGCAATTTTTACCGTTTGAATAATAATGGTCATAAAAATAATGCCGGTGATGAACCCCACGATGGCGTCGCGCTGGGTAGCCTTCTTGTAAAATAATCCCAGCAAAAACGCCCCCAGTAATCCTCCGTAAGTATAGGAAGCAATTCCCAGACCAACCTCCACCACGGTTCCCTTCAACCCGATAAAAGCAATTGCCACGGCAATGAGCACCACTCCCCAAAGCAAGGTAACTATCCGGGAAATTTTGAGAAGCTGTTTCTCACTTTTATTTTTTCCGGCGAAAGGAATGTAAATATCCAGCATGGTTGCACTGGAGAGGCTGGAAAGGCTGCTGGAAAGGGTGCTCATGGCGGCGGCAAACAGCGCCGCTACAATGATGCCGCTAATCCCCACCGGCATCTCTTCCACAATAAATTTGGGGAAAATCCCGTCGGCTCGCAACACCCCCAATTCCTGCACACTGGCGCCTCCGTAAAAAGCGTAAAGCATCACGCCCAGAAGCAGAAAAAGCAGGAACTGCAGGAACACAACGAAACCGCTCACCACAATGGCCTTTTGCCCGGAACGGGTATTCGGACAGGTTAACACCCGCTGTACAATTAGCTGATCGGTGCCGTGAGAGGCCAGACTAAAAATTCCGCCCCCAATCAGAGCCGTGAAAAAGGTGTAGGGGGTTTTAATAAATTCGCTGAGCGGAAGGGAAAAGCCTGCGTCGAACCACTTCAGTTTGTGATCGGCGGCCGCCCATTCCACCACCGTGGTAAATCCGTTGGGGAGTTTGTGCAGAATAATCCAGCCCGCCAAAATGGCACCACCCAGATAGATGCTCATCTGAACCACGTCCATCCAGATGACGGAGCGGATGCCGCCCACATACGTGTACACCATGGTCAGCAACCCCACAAAAACAATGGAGATAAGATAAAATTGCCCGTCGGAGAGTCCTTCCAGAGCACCGCTACCTTTAATAATAATAGCCAGGGGAATGGCGGTCGCAAACAAACGCACGCCGTCTGCCAACAAACGGGTCACCATAAAGGTCACGCTGGCGGTGTTGCGCATTTTTTGTCCGAAACGCTCGCCCAGGAAGTGGTAGGCGGTGTTAATTTTCCCCCGAAAATAGGCGGGAATCAGCAGCAATGCGACCAGGATACGGCCAGTGATGTAACCAAAGGTGATTTGTAAAAAGGTCATATTGCCCAGGTAAGCCACCGCCGGAACACTAATGAAGGTGAGCACGCTGGTTTCGGTGGCCACAATGCTGAAGGTTACCGCCCCCCAGGGAATTCTACGGCTACCCAAAAAATAATCGGTGGTGTCCTTCTGCTTGCGACCAATCCAGGAACCGATGCCGGCCGAGGCAAGCATGTACACCAGCACAATGATCATGTCAATTGTCGAAAATCCCATAACAAACCATCCTGGTTAAATTCCAACTCCCAAGCACCAAATCACAAATAAATTCCAAATCACAAATTTCAATCCTCCAAACATCTGGTTTGAGAAGCCATCGTTTGGAATTTCGGTCATTGGAATCTGGAGTTTATTTGGAATTTGTGATTTGGAATTTCTCCTCCTATTTACTTTCTACTTTGTGTACTTCCACATCCGTGATAGATATTCCCATCCGTTCCAGAATGGCCTTCATGGCCGCATTGTAAAAATCGCGCCGCACCTGATGCATGCCGCCCCGCTCCCGGGTCGGATACACCCGATTGGTCAGCAAAATAATAGCCACCCTGCGATTGGGATCGATCCAGATGGACGTTCCGGTAAATCCCAGGTGCCCGAAACTGCCGGGCGAGAAATAATCCCCTGCCGAAGAATTCTCATCCGAGGGGGTGTCCCAGCCCAGAGCCCGATCACTGCCCGGTGGCAGATTTTGCCGGGTTGTCCACCCCTTAATGGTTTCGGGTTTGTAGAACCGTTTCTGCCGGTAAATACCGCCGTTAATGAGCATCTGGGCCAGTTTAGCCAGGTCTTCTGCGGTGGAGAAAAGTCCCGCATGGGCCGAGACGCCGCCCAGGAAGAAGGCGTTTTCGTCGTGCACCTCTCCGTGAATCAACCCGCGGTTCAGACCGCCCCCAATTTCCGTGGGGGCAATGCGCGGCAGCAGGCTCTTCGGGGGATTAAACATGGTGTTGGTCATCCCCATCGGCTGGTAAATTAATTCGCGCGCCAGCTGGTCCAGCGGTTTGCCGGTTACGATTTCCAGCACCCGTCCGACCATAATCATGCCCAGATCGGAGTAGATCATGGAATCGCCCGGGACGTAATCCAGCGGTAGCTGGTAAATATATTGCAGAGCCTCTTCCCGCGTTTTGGCATGTTGCCACAGGGGTACCCACCAATGCATCCCGGCGGAATGGGTCAGCAGATGCCGCAGGGTCACCGAATCCTTCCATCCACCCCGGAACTCGGGGATGTAACTACTCACCGGGATGTCCAGCCGCAATTTTTTCTGCTCATACAGTTTCATCGCCACCACTGTAGTAGCGGCCACTTTGGTGACCGAGGCCAGATCGTAAATGGTGTTCGTGTCCACTGCCGGGGAGGCTGGATCGTACGTTTGATGCCCAAACCCGCGACTGGCAATCAGTTTACCGTCCTGCACAATTGCTATTTGCGCTCCGGGAAAGATGGAATCGGCAATGGCTTTTTTTAACACCTGGTACGCTTCGCTTAAAAAATCGTCGTCAATCGCGCGCACCAGTTCCATGGGATAGGGATCCCGCTGCAGGCCATCCCCCATTTTAAAGAAACCGGGAATACTGACCGGTAATTTTGCTTTGACCGGGATTTCGCCAAACAGCGCCCGAACTCCGGCATTCACCGCCAGGGCACTGGAGTGGTACGCACACAGGTAAGAAGGTGCTTCGGGAATCTGACGAATCAGATAAGGAGAACCAAAAGAAATCACAGCCATGGGTTTCTTTATCTGGAACAGGCCGGAAATTAATTTCGCGGTGGTGTCCGGAAGGGTCACCGAGCCTTTGTAACTGCCCCAAGTAACAAAAAATCCCATAATGATTGCCCGGGCGGAATCGGCCTGGGCTTTGATTTGTTCTATTTGCGAGGGACAGGTTCGGGTATCGATCAGGACGCTTTTCAGGTGAGGTATTTTTCGAGCAACCGCGCTACGCAAGCGCCGTTCGTACAAATATCCCCAGTCCCGATCGGTAACGGTAATGACCAGCACACTATCCAGGCGGTCGGCTTTGAGCGGGAGAACCTGTTGCTCGTCGCGCAACAGAGTCATGGCCGCATCGGCAATTTCAGCGGCCTTGCGGAGATGTTCCGGACTGGCCAGCACCCGTTCGATTTTTTTGAGGTCTGTGTGCGGCTTGCGGGTCAATCCCAGCTCCGCCTTGGCTCGTAAAATGCGGCGCACCGACTCATCGATGCGTTTCAAGGGAATTCGCCCTTCGCGAACGGCGTTCACCACAAAATCGAAGGTGGCTTCAAAATTGGGCGGATCCAGAATAAAATCGGCCCCGGCGTTTATGGCCATTACCGCCGCCTGCCCGGAC
>JAJRXE010000482.1 GCA_024276455.1 Calditrichota bacterium | reverse complement strand
CGGGATCGAAATTGCGGTTGGAAATAAAATAGAGATAGTCGCCGCCCTTGTCGAACACCGGCGCGTAATCATCCAGCTGACCATCGGTAAGTCGGGTAATTTTACCGGATTCCAGAGAATACAGGTAAATGGCACTGTTCAAATTGGGTTCCACTTTGGAATACACCACCCATTTACTGTCCGGCGACCAATCGTACTCACTGATTTCCCAGTAAAATTCGTAATCCTTCTGGTAATGTCCCTGATCGATTCGGGTAATTTTTCCGCTTTTCACGTCCACCATGCGCAGAATGTAATCCTTGTCCCCAAACAGTAACTTTGTGCCGTCCGGAGACCAGAGGAGATGGTAGGGATAGGTTTTCAGCTGGTGAGTCAATTGGACGGGTTTCGCGTCGGGAGTCAATTTCCGGTAGTACAACTGGTACTCGCCGCTTTCGTCCGAGAAGTAAGCCACGTATTTTCCGTCCGGAGAAACGGCGGGGTAGCGTTCTCTGACGCCCTGAGTATTGGTCAGATTTTCCCATTTACCATTTTTCTTCTTAATTTTGAACAGGTCGCCGCGGGCTTCCACCACCGCCCATTTGCCATCGGGAAGCACATCGAAATCGCCCAGTTTTTCGGTGGGATTCACAAATTCGGGACGCGATTGCCAGTGCTCCGCCGGCAGGTCGATCTCCAACTTGCGGGTTTTCCCGCTGGCAATATCGAACAGGTACAACTCTCCGCCCAGACGGTACACAATGGACTTGCCATCCGTTTCCGGTGCGTACACGGCAAATCGGTCGTGAAAGGTTTTCTGGGAGAACTCCCCGGTTTTCACATTGTAAGCCCAGAGGTTGTTAATGCCGGTTTTGCGATCGGAAACGAAGTAGATTTCGTCGCCCACCCAGAGCGGCCGCAGGTCTACTCCGTCGTAATCGGCGGTAATGTTTTTGAACGTGTGCCGGGTCAGATCCGCAATCCAGACATCCGGCGCCTGACCACCGTGGTAACGCTTCCAGTTGCGAAACTCCCCGGGACGGCGATTGAAAGCCACCCGGGTGCCACTGGCATCGAAACTGGCCCAGGCCGCCCGATCGATGGGGACCTTTTCCGGAAATCCGCCCTGAAAACTTACCCGATACAGAAACGGACCGTAATATCCCATCTCCCGGGTGGAAACGAACAGAATGTATTTTCCGTCTGGTGTCCAGCCCACCACCAAATCGCGACTCCCATGGTAGGTCAACCGCACCGGTTCACCTCCCTCGGCCGGGATTACGTACACATCGGAATTCCCGTCGTACTCGCCGGTAAAGGCAATCCATTTTCCATCGGGACTGAAGTGGGCGTTAGTCTCCAATCCGGGATGGCTGGTCAGACGGTACCCTTTCCCGGTGGTAGCATCGGCCTCCCACAAATCGCCGGCGTAAGTAAACACCACCCGATTCCCGTACACATCCGGGTAATCCATTAATTTTACGACTTCAGCAAATAGAAACGAGGTCCAGACATATGACAGGAAAAAAATCCAAAACATTTTGCGGAACATGAGTGCCTCCTCATCGTTTTGTTAGCCCACCATTCATAAAGAGAATACCATGAAAAATAACGATGGGAAACAAGAATTGTTCGCTAAAAATTTATTTTTTTCGAGGAGGAATTTTCCACAAAGTGAGGACGAGAAACAGGAAAAATACCAGATAGATGACATGAAACACGTAGGGAGGCCAATCGTAATACAGCAGGCGATTCACCCAGTAAGGAATGAAGCCTTCCGGGGAATAGGGAGATTGACCGGCAGCCAGACGCAGACGGGATTCCCATTCGGTGAGCGGGCAGAAAATACCTAACAGCATCTCGGCCACCACAATGCCCATGGCCCCCAGATGCAGCCAGCGAAACCAGGGATTGAAAATACTTTGCCAGCCCAGAAAGTAACCCAGCCAGATGTACAGAAATCCCCCAATAACGAACGAAACGTACAGGAAGTGGAAAATCAGAACAAAGTTAGCTAAAAATTCAATCATTCTTTTCTAACCCCTTTCATTTCGCACCGTCAAAGCACCCGGCACTTTGGAAGGGCCCGGGATTTCTTTCAACCACCAAGACGCTAATGGTCATTGGAATATACGACAAAACGCCTAAATTATTCCACAGTTCCAAACATTTTTTACATTTACTATCATTTTAATGAACGCCTATGCATTCCGGTGGTTCAGACATTTTAAAAAGTTGTAATGTTGTCAGGGTTATTTTGGGAATAAATTGTAATAGAGTCAAGGTTAATGCGATCTTTTTCCTCCGGGACGCTGCGGGATTACCCTTTTCGGGAGATTCTATTTCGCCCCGGCAATTAACCGCAGAAAAACAGTCCTGCCGCGGCCACCAGAGTAACCAGCAGGAAGGGCACCGAGTAGCGGTGGAACTGCGCCAATTTGCCCCTTGACCGGCTCATACGCAAAGCGATGAGATTAGCAAAGGAAGCAATGACCAGCCCGTTTCCACCCACATTGACGGCATAGGCGATAAGACGCCACTGGTGAGAGAATTTACTCAACAAAATGGCAGCCGGGACGTTGCTGAGGCACTGGGCGGTAACAACTGCACCGAAAAACTGCCAGCACTGGCTCTGCCGGAAAAGCGGTGCAAACAGACGGGAAACCGGAGAAAGTCGGGCCAGCAGGTGAACATCTACAAACAGCAGGATGAACAGGACGATGAGACCCCAGTCGGTGTGGCGGAAGATGCCCCGGTAAGCGAGCAAATAAACGAGCAGGATTGCAACCAGCGTCGGGTACAGGAAACGCAGTTCAACGGACACCAGAAAAAGGAGAAACAGAGCGGCGGAGAGCAGGAACAGCTTTCGATTTACCGCATTCCGGGGCGACACGCGGTGCGGCAATGGTACATCGGGGAAGGCGAAGCGGGTAAACAGCAGCAGCACCACTATTTGCAGCAGGAACAGGGGAAACATTTCCCACACGAAGTGCGGGAATGAAATTCCCCAGCGGTGCCACAGGAAGATGTTCTGGGGATTGCCGATGGGAGTGAGTGTGGAGCCCACGTTAACCGCCAGCGCTTCGAAAATGATTAGCCGTAAGAAGTTGTTTCCGGTCAGTTCTTCGAAGCTGAGGGTCAGTGGTACCACGATGAACAGGGCAATGTCGTTGGTGAGCAGCATGGAGAGCAACGCTGAGGTCACCACCAGGGCAAGGGCCAGTCGCCGTTCCCGGGAAATACGCTGCAAAATGCCCCGTGCCAGATGGGAGAAAAAACGGCTTTCCTTCATGGCGGTGGTGGTGAGCAACAGACCGGTCAGGGTGCCGATGGTGCGCCAGTCCACCAGCGCCGGAAAGCGACTCAAGCGCTCTCCGCTAAAGGGAAAAAGCGCTCCCATTAGCAGGAGGGAAATTAGCAGCAGTTCATTTCCCTCCGTAAACTTCCGTACCGTGCGTTTACTGACCAAAAGCGGCCATCTCCTGCGATGCGACATAATCTGGCACCACGTGAATTCCATCGGAATAGATTTTCAGTTCGGCGATGCAGAGGCCGTTTACCGATAGTGGAAACACCCAGCATGCTTCCGGTTCGCGATATTCCCCGGCGGGTGCCAGTTGAATCTGGCGCAAGAGCTGGCGGAAGTTCTCTTCCACTACTGCCAGGTTCGCCCGGGCGGTGTAAACGCGGGGATGGAGCCCTTGCGGCAGCACAGTACCTTCCAGCGGATGAAAGCGCACCACTCCCACCACCGCTTGCCGATATAGCAGGGCACCTTTCAGCTCCGTCTCTCCGCCGGGAGCACGCCTGGTCCATAGACGTCCGGCTTGCAGCAGCGGCACTACTTGACGGGCGGTTTCCAACGCCCGGGCTGCCTGTTGCAGGAGCGTCCGGAGTGGAAGATCTGTGCCGCTGGCAGGAGTCAGAGGTACGGGAGCTGTTTGAGGCGGTGGTGGCGTTTGGGGCGCCGCACCCGGAGGAACAGCGGCTGGCTGCGGCAATACAGGCGGCAATGGTTGCTGAGCCATGAGGAATCCTCCTACCAGTAACAGGTTGAAAATAGCAATGCCTGTCCGGAGCACGATGTTCATGGTTTCTCCTTTTGCGATTGTTCCAGTTGTTTTACACGATTATCCAGGTCCTGGATTGTCTCGTTCATCCGATTCAGGATGCCTGTAAAACGGGTGGTCTCGCTGGTGGGAGTGTTTTTCACCGTGTGCCAGATTAGAAAGAACCCCAATCCCAGCAACAGTACCACCAGGAATCCCAGGAAGCAGAATTCTCCGCCGGCCGGCCCCAGGAGTGCGGGACCTGCACAGCCGACCAGCGCTGACAGCGTGAAACCGAATCCCATCAGGTAAAATATCCGACGCATATTTAACCTCTTGCTTGTACTATTTAAAAATTTAGCGCGGGATGATGAAGATGTCCTGAAGGAAAGATTAAGAAAAGATTAAAATGACAGCTTTGATTTACCTACGAATAACACGAATCATACTAATTATTTTAACTAACAAACAATTAATATTTTGACATATTGCAGTATTATGTATTATTATTATTGTGTGTAAAATAATTTTTCAAAGTTTTCTAAAATTTTAAACGAGTTAATTTGTGTTTTACGAGGATGAAGAAGGAGAAAAAATATTTATGACAGCTCATAAAATTTTTGCCCTTTCCCGCAATCATCCTGTTGGAATAATGATATACGGAAGTGCAAATTTTATGGGCATTCCGTGGGAGATCGTTATTAAAATTTATCGCAAGAAGATTGGAAATATTGAATTTGGTACACTAAAAGAGTATGCTCAAGATTTTTTGAATTTTATTACGAACAACACACATTTGTTTCCTGTAAGCGAAAGGGAGCGATTTTTAAAAAGCACAATTTATTCGTATTTTTTTGTTCTGAAAAGAGAAATAATAGAAAAAATTGAACAAATATTTTCGGAGAATTCCTTCAACGAAAAAGTAGTAAATGAAGTAATAAACGAAATTGTAAATTCTCGATACAAAATTTGGAATGAAGCGCAAAGGTTATTACATGTTTCCACAAAGGATGCAGAGTCTCTGTTACAAAAAAATAAACGTTTAATCCATTCTTTAATCGATGATGTATTTGAAAAATTACCCTTATCAAAATCTGTGAAACAAAAATTAGAGAAAATCGCAGTATCTCTTTTTTACAAATTTCTGGAAAATATTGTGAATGCAAATTTTTCTGGGTTGGTTATTGCCGGATTTGGAAAAAATGATTTTTTTCCCAGTCTATATTCGTATCTTTTAAATGGTGTTATTAAAGACTGGGTAGTTTACAAGGAAGACAGAATACATAAAATAACATTTTCAGATAGCGCTGCCATTTTACCATTTGCTCAAAGCGAAATGGTAAGTACCTTTATAGAAGGGGTAGAACCAAATTATGAGAATTTTAATTATGAGTACATGAGAAAAATTTTACAGGAGTTACCGGAAAAAATTATTGAAAGTATTGGAGAACTAACCGAAAGCAAAAAGAGAGAATTAATTAGTCATGTTCAAGGGAGTAGTAAAGAACTGTTTAAAACATATTACCAGAAGTTGCGAGAATATCGACAGAATAATTTTATTAACCCGATTTTAAAGGTTGTAGAAATTTTACCTAAAGCCGATCTGGCTGCCATGGCAGAATCATTGATCAACATAACATCACTAAAACGGAAGATTCCATTGGACTCGGAAACAGTGGGAGGACCGGTGGATGTAGCAGTGATATCCAAAGGTGACGGTTTTATCTGGATAAAGAGGAAACATTATTTCCGACCCGAATTTAATCCGCACTATTTTAATAGAATAGCAAGAGAGGGAAATTAATATGGCAAGAGTATCTGTTCGATCTAAAAAAAACAAGCGATTCGATACAATTGAAGAGTTCGAAAAAAAATATTTTCCCCGTTCTTTTGAACGCTCGAATATGGAAAAATATTAAAAAACCCAAGAGAATATGGGGTTTATCTTGCAAATGATTTTATTCGTAAATTCGAAAGAGAATTAAAGCAAGTGCTGAAATCGTTGAAATAAAAGCACTTTTTATAGAGGAAAGCTAATTCGGAATTCCGTTCCCTGGCCTTCTGTGCTGGTGACGGTAACTTTGCCCCCGTGTGCCTCCACCATGGCCTGTACCAGCGCCAGTCCCAGACCGGAACCTTCGCCCCGACGGTTGTGACCCTGGTAAAACGGCTCGAAAATATGGGCCAAGTCGTCCGGGTGGATTCCCTCCCCGTTGTCCCGCACCCGAATTTCCACTCCGCTTTCGTGCAATTGCCAGCCGATTTCGATGCGGCCCTTCTCCGGAGTGTGCCGCACGGCGTTGTCCAGCAAATTCAACAGAATGCGACGGAGCATATCCGGATCCACCGGCAGGGTCACGCGGGTTCCGGGATGAAACCGCAGTTCTCGTTTCCCGACCAGCAGGCGGACCTGATCGAGGAATTCCCGGAAGAACGCTTCCAGGTCCACCGGTTGTTTGCGAACGTTGCGGGAGTTTTCCAGACGCGAGAGGTCCAGCAAATGCTCGCACAGACCAAT
>JAJRXE010000481.1 GCA_024276455.1 Calditrichota bacterium | reverse complement strand
CGGCACTGGCCATAACCGCCCTGTTTTCTTTCATGGCGGCCTGGTCGGAGTACCTGGTGGCGGCAGTGCTGATTCAGAATCAAGACCTCTTTACTTTGCCGCTGGGGTTGAAAACCTTCCAGTCCAACATGGAAGTGGCCTGGGGATTGTATTCCGCCGGCGCCGTAGTGGTGAGCCTCCCGGTGGTGGTTCTCTTCATGTTGTTGAGTCGCTGGTTGGTCTCCGGACTGACTCTGGGAAGTGTGAAGGGATAACATCAGGTCGTCCAATTCTTTGAAAATGAAAGGGTTAACGGACCTTGATTGGGAGCAAAAAATTTTTTAAAAAAGTAAAATAAAAAGAGAAATCCAAGTAGCAAAGTAGAATCGGTTGAGCATGCAGGAGTATTTCGTTTTGCTGGCGTAATTTTGAAAGTAAAACGCAATGAAATAGGTAGACATGTGAACAGAAATTTCTCAATAGAACCTTCGCAGACTTTGTGTCTTTGCGTGAGATAAACAAAAGAAATAGGGAAAGGAGCCCCTGATGCTCGAAACACTGGCCAGAAAAATGACCGAATTGGGATTCACCCAGTACGAGGCGAAAGCGTACATCTCGCTGCTACAGCATTCGCCGGTGACCCGCTACGAGTTGAGTAAAAATTCCGGGATTCCCCGCTCGGCCATTTACGACGTTATTCGGCGTCTGGAATCCTACGGGGCGGTGAGTGCGCTGTCCACCCAGCCGGAGCGCTACATTCCGTTGCCGCCGGACGAATTCCTCAACATGCTCTCCCAGCGTTACCAGAAGCGCCTGGAAGATTTCCGGAACAGTTTACAGGAGATTAAAACGGCCATTCAGCCGGGGCATCTCTGGAATATCACCGGTTACACCCATTTGATCGCCAAGGCGCGGGAGATGATTCAGGAAGCGCAGGAGGAGATTTACATTTCCGCCTGGCGCCGGGAAATCCGGGAGATTGAGCAGGATTTGCGGGATGCGGAAAAGCGGGGGGTAAAAATCGTCATTTTTTCCTTTACCCGGATTCCTCAAATCGGCCTGGTGTACAGTTACGGTCTGGAGGAACGCCAGCTGGAAAAAATCTGGGACCACAAACTCATCCTGATTCGCGACCGCATGGAGCTCATCATGGGAGAGGCAAACAAGCAGTACGAGCGTCAGGCGGCCTGGACCAAGAACAAAGCCATCGTGCAGATTGCCACCAATCACATCATTCTGGACATTACTCTCTACGGCTTGCGGGCCGGGGTGGACGTGAGCGATGCGGTGATTGAAATGCATCCCGGCGAATTCGAAACGCTGGGAAAACTGTTACGGGAGAAATTCCCCGATAATCCCATTGTGAATCTGGACTTCTCCCGCCAGCCCCGGACAAATGAATTGCTTAAATTGGATCAATCGAACGAAAGGGACGAGTGATGAGAAAGCTGGGAGGAATAATGAGCTTATTTGCCATTTTGTTTTTAGTCCTGTACTGCGAGCGCCAGCACGGTACCGGCAAGGAGTTGGAAGATTTCAGTCGGTTCGCGGCGCCCCGAGCTCCGGAATGGGCCCGCAAGGGAGTGTTGTACGAAGTGTTTCCCCGGGTGTACACCGCGCAGGGAAACTTCCGGGCACTGCAGGAAAAGCTACCCTACATAAAGGAACTGGGAATTGACATCATCTGGATCATGCCCATTTACCCGATCGGGGAGAAGGGGCGCAAAGGCACCCTGGGCAGTCCGTTCTCCATCAAAGATTTTCGAAAGATTAACCCCGAGTACGGTAGCGAGGCGGATTTCCGGGCGCTGGTGGAGGCCATTCACCGCCTGGGAATGAAAGTGATTGTTGGCATGGTCCCCAACCATTCCGCCAACGATCATGTGGAAATGGAGCGCCATCCGGACTGGTTCATGAGAGACGAAGAGGGCAACTTCACGCGCGAGGTGGCCGATTGGAGCGACGTGACCGATTTCAATTACGACAACCCGGAGATGCGCCGCTACATGCTGGAGACGCTGTTGTACTGGATCGAGAAATTCGATGTGGACGGCTATCGAGTGGACGTGGCTGGCATGGTGCCGCTGGATTTCTGGAAGGAAGCGATTCCCCGGCTGCGCCAAATAAAACCGGAGCTTTACCTGCTGGCGGAGTGGGAGGATCCCCAACTGCTGATCGCTGGATTCAATTCCGATTACGACTGGACGCTTTACCATTTGCTGAAGGACATTCGAGAGGGCAAGAAGCGCAGCGGGGAGGCGGTGGCGCTGATTGCCGAAAAAGACCGCCGCTACCCCCAAAACGCCCTGCCAATGCGTTTTCTGGAAAATCATGATGAGCCGCGCAGTCTGGCGGTGTTCGGGCCCCAGGCCATCGAAGCCTACGCGACGTTCATCTTCACCGTGCCGGGAATTCCGCTGATCTATGCCGGACAGGAAATCGGAGAAACCGAGAAACCATCCCTGTTCGAAAAGACAGAGCTGAACTGGGCGCAGGCGGACACCGCCCTGCAGAATCTTTACCGGCGCCTGATCCGCTGGCGCAAACAGTACAGTTGCTTCACCGAGGGGGATTTTGTTCCCCTGCAGGTGGCGGCTCTGAAAGGTTCGGTGGGAGCGTTTCTCCGGGAAGACGATCGCTATGTGGCTATCGTCATTTCCAATCTCTGGCGCAAAACGGCAGAGAAAGTGTTCGTCACCATGCCGAAAGAAATTCTGAACCAGTTGCGGTTTCTGGAATTTCAGCAATTGGGCCGAGCGGAACAGCGTCTGAATGTGGAGGAAATGTTCTTCCGGGAAATTCCTCCTTTCCAGACCAGCGTGTTTATCGCCGAAAAAGGAAGCAACTGAAAGGAAATGTTTTCTTCGGAACATCGCGCGGAAATGGGAATTTAAATAGATATTTTGCGTTCACCGCTTCCGCGGAGTGAAGCGGATTTAAACAGGGAATTCGAGTTAGTGAATAACAATGGGAAATTTTACACCGAAAAACGAGGTATTTCATGAGAAATAAAATTCTGGTAGCGTCTTTGATTTTGTTTTGGTTTGCCTTACCGCTTCGCAGTCAGGTGGTGACGTCCATCCCCACCTACGCCACCGAAAATGATTCCATTGTGGTGATTTTTGATGCCACCCAGGGCGACCAGGGGTTGATGGGCTACACCGGCGATGTGTACGCCCACACCGGGGTGATTACCAATTACAGCACCAACCCGCACGACTGGAAGCATGTGATTGCCGACTGGAACGTGAACGTCCCGAAAGCCAAACTCACCCGCATCGGGACCGATCTGTATCAGCTAACCATCGGTTATCCGCGGCAGTATTACAACGTGACCGACCCGCAGGAGAAAATCTTGCAACTGGCTTTCGTTTTTCGCAGTCCCGACGGCAGCCGTACCGGCCGCGACGTGGGCGGGGAGGACATTTTCCTGGATCTGTACGAACCCGGTGTTTCGGTGGTGATTTTGCAACCGGAGGTGAATCTGAGTTACGGCGATCCCCGGCGTTCCCCGGTGTTTGCCGGCGCCCAGGACACCATTTCAGTCGTGGCTACCGCGGCAGTCATCGGTACGGAATTGACCTGGTTGCAGATGCTGGTGGATGATACGCTGGCCGCTTTTACTATTGAAGATACCCTGCGTTACGAATTTCTTTCGAACGGGAAGGTGAGCGGATTTCACCTGCTGAGTGTAGTGGCTGCGGACACTTCTGGACTGACAGACACCAGCACCTTTGTGATCATGATTAATCCCCCGGTACAGGAGGCCGAATGGCCCGCCGGTACCATCGACGGAATTAATTACACCAGCGCCACCAGCGTGACCCTCTCGCTGTTCGCACCTTACAAAAAGTTCGTGTACGTCATTGGCGATTTCAACGACTGGAAGGTGGACACCACTTATTACATGAAGAAATACGTCATTGACCAGGACAGCGTCCACTGGTGGATTCAGATCGACGGACTCAGCCCGGGCAAGGAGTACGCCTTCCAGTATCTGGTAGACGGGGAACTTCGTATTGCCGATCCCTACACAGACAAGATTCTGGATCCCTGGAACGATGCCTACATTCCGGACAATATTTACCCCGATTTAAAGCCTTACCCGCAGGGAAAAACCGATTACCCGGTAGCGGTGCTGCAAACCGCCCAGACGCCTTTCCAGTGGGTCTATTCGGACACCTTCCGGCGCCCCCCTCAGCAAGACCTGGTCATCTACGAGCTGCTGCTGCGCGATTTTTTGTCCGAACACGATTTTAACACCCTGCGGGACACTCTGGATTATCTTCAAAATCTGGGCGTGAATGCCATTGAACTGATGCCGATTAGCGAGTTCGAGGGCAATTCCAGTTGGGGCTACAATCCTTCCTTCTACTTTGCACCGGACAAATATTACGGGCCCAAAAACACCTTGAAAAAACTGGTGGACGAATGCCACCGGCGGGGCATGGCCGTCATCATGGACATCGTCCTGAACCATTCCTACGGGCAGTCGCCGCTGGTGCGCCTTTACTGGGACAGCCAGAATTCCCGACCGGCGGCCAACAATCCCTGGTACAATCAGACTTCACCCAATCCCACTTACAGCTGGGGATACGATTTTAACCACGAGAGTCCTGCCACCCAGAAATTTGTGGACCGGGTGACCCGCTACTGGCTCACCGAATACCGAATTGACGGGTACCGGTTCGATTTCACCAAGGGGTTCACCAACAAACCCGGCGACGGGTGGGCTTACGACGCTTCCCGCATTCGGATTCTCAAACGGATGGCAGACAAAATGTGGCAGGTGGACAGCAGCGCTTACGTTATTCTGGAGCATTTCACCGAAAACAGCGAGGAGAAAGAGTTAGCTGACTACGGCATGATGCTGTGGGGGAATTCCAACTACAACTACAGCGAAGCCACCATGGGTTACCACGACAACGGCAAATCTGATTTCTCCTGGGGCTATTACGGTACCCGCGGGTGGAACCAGCCCAATCTGGTCACCTACATGGAGAGCCACGACGAAGAGCGTCTGATGTACAAAAACAAAACCTGGGGAAACAGCAGCGGCGATTACAATGTGAAGAACCTGGCTACCGCCCTGGATCGCATGAAACTGGCCGGCGCGTTCTTCTTCACCTACCCGGGGCCCAAAATGATCTGGCAGTTTGGCGAACTGGGTTACGATTACTCCATTGACTACAACGGACGACTGGGCGAGAAGCCCATTCGCTGGGATTATTTCCGGGATTTCGGTCGCCGCACCCTTTACAAAGTGTGGGCGGCGCTGCTGAAGCTGCGGCGCGAGAACGAAGTGTTTCGCAGTCCGGACACCCAGGTGGAGCTGTGGTTGAACGACACTGCCGGGCGCAAGCGCATTGTCCTCCGTCATCCCGACATGGACGTGGTGATTGTGGGGAATTTCGGGGTGACTCCGCTGGCGGTGAGCGGCAATTTCTCTCGCACCGGTTGGTGGTACGACTATTTCTCCGGAGACAGTCTGGAGGTGTACTACTCTGCCCAGACGGTGGATTTGCAGCCGGGGGAATTCCACATTTTCACCACCAAAAAACTGGAGGCCCCGGAGCAGGGCATTATTACCGGGGTGGAGCTGACCCAAGCGGAAATCCCCTTGAGCTTCCGCTTGCTGCCAAACTACCCCAATCCGTTCAATCCGAGCACCACGGTGTCCTTTGAAGTGCCGGAAGCGGTGAAAGTGAGCCTGGTGGTGTACAATCTGCTGGGACAGAAAGTGCGTACCCTGGCGGAGGGCGAATTTACCCCCGGACGTTACAAGCGCCGGTGGGACGGCACCGACAACGCCGGACGACCCGTAGCCAGCGGTATTTACCTGTTGCACTTCAAAGCCGGTGATTACCGCCAGACCCGGCGAATGTTGTTACTCCGGTAGCGGTGAGTTTGAAAGAGTGGTGTCTTGCGCAACGCCGCGATAAATAAATTTTTGTTTTGTTCTTTGCGCCATTGCGTCCTTGCGAGAAATGATTAAAAAGAAAAAACGGGGATGAAGAAACTCTTAACCGTACTTTTTCTTACCATGGGAATCACGGCCGGCACCCTTCCGGCTCAAGAGGGGGAAGGGGATCTGGTGCTACGATTGGATCCCCGCGCTCCGCACCGCTTTGTGTTCAGCAATAAGCGGGCGGCGTTCTGGTTCGGGGAGACGCAGCGCTTCAACCGGGACGGATTTCAGGGCTACACCATTCGAGAGAGCCGTTACCTGGAGGATTACTTCCTGGAGCTGAACGGCCGGATATTGCACCGTTCCGACGCCCGGGAAATCTGCCTTTACCCGGACCGTCTGGAGCGCCGCTACGAGGTGGGCACCGAAACTTTTTTCTTTGTGGATTCCTTCAATGTGTTGCTGGTGCGCTTTGTTCCCCGGCAAAAGGTTGACGTTACCTTGCGCTGGCGTCTCAGCGAACCATTGCAGGGATTGCCGTTTTCGCCGGGAAGAAAAAGAGGGCGTCTGCAGGCTTACTTCCGCGGCTTCGGGAAGGGCAAACCGCCCTACCTGGTTGCCGGTATCGAGGGCGTTTACCAGAAAATCCGCCCTTT
>JAJRXE010000480.1 GCA_024276455.1 Calditrichota bacterium | reverse complement strand
GGATAGGTGATATTCAATTTCAGCATGAAGCGGTCCACCTGGGCTTCCGGCAAGGGATAGGTACCTTCCTGTTCAATGGGATTCTGGGTAGCCATGACCAGAAACGGTTCCGGCAGCTTGAAGGTGTGATCGCCAATGGTTACCTGACGTTCCTGCATGGCTTCCAGGAGGGCGCTCTGTACCTTGGCCGGCGAACGGTTAATTTCGTCCGCTAAAATCAAATTGGCAAAAATCGGTCCCTTGCGGGTGGTGAATTCCCCGGTACGCTGGTTGTAAATGAGCGTTCCCAACAGGTCTGCCGGTAACAGATCGGGGGTAAACTGAATGCGCTGAAACTTGGTTTGAATAACTGAAGAAAGGGTTTTAACAGTCATGGTTTTGGCCAAACCCGGCACTCCCTCTAACAGAATGTGGCCGTTACAAAGCAATCCGATGAGTAAACGCTCGATCATGTAATTTTGCCCGACAATCACTTTCCCCACTTCGGAGGTAATTTTCTCAACAAACGCACTTTCGCGTTGAATTTTTTCATGAATTGCCTGAATATCGACTTGCATTAGCCCTCCTTTATGTCAGCTTGTCTTTCAACCCAAACTTGCTGCCGCTTTCTTAAAAACATTTCGATGACCCCGTAAATCTGACTGAATTCATTGGGATCCACCGGCCGCTGGGCAAACCGAATCACGTCCAGCCGCTCCAGAGCACGGTGCAAACTCACCAGGTCCTGATCTTCCAGGTCGGTCTGGCGCAACTTCTCGATAATTTCGCTGGTACTGGATTCCCGCGCCCGAATATGAAACTCCTGATCCAGGTAATTACGAAAGATCCGCGCCAGGCGGTCCACCATCTCATTCAAATTGGTGCCGCGCGGATCGACCTCCTGCGCCAAGCGGTTAAGATATTCCTCCGGAAGCGGTACCACCGGTTGTTCCTGCACCGTCTGGCGGCGCTTGCGGAAGAACATGATCAGGAAATATCCCACCACCCCGAAGAAAAGGGTGAACAAAATAATATAAAGAAGCGATTTCCAGGGCCCACCTCCCGGTTCGGGAATGGGATCGACAATCTCTACCATGACCCGCTGGGAAGTTAACTGATTTTCTTCCCCGGTTTCCTGGTTAATGTATTTTACGACAATCCCGTCGATGTACGCCATTCCCATCTCCAGCGGTTTCAGGCGGTAGGTAATGGCTTTCACCGCTCGCACTTCCCCATTTTCCAGCGGTTCAATCCGATTCTCCGATCCGCTTCCCTCCAGAAGCAAATTGGTCAAAATAGGCTGTTCCAGCGGTTCAATCTGATACTGGTTTAAATCGCCCAACCAGGACAATTCAATATGGAAAATTACCGGACGGTTAAGGGGAACCCGGCTGGACTCGACATAAGTGCGGAGATTGATTTGTTGGGGACGGGGGGACTCGGTCTGGGTCGAATCGACCGATTGGGCAAATAAAAAGGTACTGAACAGAAAAGATACAAAGGAAAACCAGGTTAACTGCCGTCTTATCCGATCCATCTGCCTCCTCGCACAAAAATTCAAAACCGAATGAAAATATACTTTGTCATTCTTCAGAAAGTTCCCTGCCCATCATATAAAAGCCCTGTTCAGGACAACAGGGCTTTTACGAAACACAAGGTATGTTAAAGAAATTTTTTACGACTGCGCCTGAACATCCGCTGTGGAATCTGTTTCGCCACCTTCTTTTAAAAACGGTAAATCGTCAATGTCTTTCCCGAGGTGTTTCAACTCGTATTCTGCGTCGTCAGCCAGTTCGTGCTTGGGGTATTTCTTCAGGAATTCTTTATAGTATTTCTCGGCTTTATCGTAATTCTTCAGGTAATTAGCGTTAATAAAGCCCAGCATAAACAGCGCCTTGGAAGAATACACCCCATTGGGGTACTCATCCAGAATTTTCTGGAAATACTGTTCCGCCTGACTCCACTTCTCTTTCTCCATGTATTGATTCGCCAGATCGAAATATTCCTTCTCCCCCATTTTTTTGCTACATCCGGCTACCAACAAAAAAAGTACCGAGATCAACAACATACTGGCAAGCCACCTACTCATAATGCCTCCACGAGTTAGTTTTCTCAAAGTGCGCTCAAATTTATAGGGCGGGCTTCAGAAATGCAAGCTTAAAAGAGATTTAGGAATGATTTCAGAGCGAAATAGTAAACATATTTTCCCTGTTTTTGAAAAAATTGCTTGACAAAGGAAGAAAAATTTCTTAACATTCATGTGAACGTTAGTTCACTATTTTGACAAAAGAGGTGAACACAAGAACACAATAATTTGAGGTGCCTGGCATGAAAGGTTTAACCGAACGTCAGCGGGAAATACTGAACTACATTGCGGAATACATTCAGGAACACAATTACCCTCCCACTTACCAGGAGATCGCCGACGCGTTCGACATCACTTCCAAGCACGGGGTGGTTCGCCACCTGGAAGCGCTGGAACGCAAGGGGTACATTGAGCGCAGCAACACTCTGGCCCGCAGCATTCGCATTGTCCATCCCGCCTACAGCGTTACCACGGACACCGTGGCGTTACCACTGATCGGTCGGGTGGCCGCCGGCTACCCCATTCTGGCGGAAGAAAATATCGAAACTCACGTAATGGTACCGCGCTCGCTTATTAAAACGGAGGGACGTTACTTTGCCCTGCGGGTGCAGGGAGACAGTATGACGAACGCCGGCATTCTGGACGGCGACCTGGTGATTGTACAATCCGCCCAGACGGCGCGTCCGGGCGAAATTGTGGTCGCCCTGGTGGAAGACGAGGTCACCGTTAAGCGCCTGGTGGTGGAAAATGGTCGGATGTTTCTGAAGGCGGAAAATCCCGCCTACCCGAATATCTACCCGCAGGGCGAATGGAGTATTCAGGGGCGGGTCATTGCCCTGATTCGTGACAGTGTGAATTAATCCGAGCAACCAACGAGGTGGAAAATGAAAGCGAAGAAAGATTTGGCGGAACGGAAAAACGGAAACGGTGGGGAGGAATTTTTTCGGGCTCCGCGGGCAGAGTTTCTGCTGGAAGAGTTGCAGGAATCGCCCCACCGGCAAATTGGCGATCTGGTGACCAATCCCCTGCTCCCGGGGTCGGGGCGTTTAACCATTCGGGTTGAAGACGAGGCGATGAAAGGGGCCGACATCCGGAACGGTGATTTCGTGGTGGTGGAAAAACGAAACAGCTACGAGGAGGGGAGCATTCTGGCGGTGCAGTTGGGGAATCGCCGCTTCGTGCGGCGCTACTTCCGGGCACAAAAGCGCATTTACCTGCAGGGCGATCCGTCCACCCGGGAGGTCATGATCGTGGAGCCACACACCCCGGGCTTTCGCATCCTGGGCCAGGTGGTGCAAATCATCCGGGAGATATCCTAAGGAGTCGTCAGTAGGCTTCGCCGTCACTTCGCGCTTCGCGCTGTCATTTACCGTCCCTGGTGTCATTTGGTCTCGCTTGCGAATAAGCCGACCCTAAATGAAGATCAAAAGTCCGCTTGACCACTAATCACTACATTAATGGTGATTCGAACAATCAAGCGACCTCCAGGAAAGATAAACGACGACGCAGTTAAAGGATGGATGTAATTGACCTGGCGGGAGCGTATAGAAACGGTCAGTAGTCAATAGTCAGTAGTCAGTTGGCTAAAAATTTCCTAATAAAATTTGGATATTCACAAATTATGTAGAGAAAAAAGTGGGATTGGAGAGTTTAGAAATTTATAAAACTGCCATGGAAATTGGAGAACGAATCTGGTCACTTTCATCCCGATGGGGCAAATTCGAACAAAATACCATTGGATACCAAATAGTTCGTTCTGCCGATTCTATTGCTTCTAATTTAGCCGAGGGTTACGGCCGTTACTCTTATCATGAGAACAAACAATTTTGTTATTATGCCCGTGGATCTTTGTTTGAAACCATCACCTGGCTTACCAAAGCACATCAACGAACCTTGCTAACAGAAAAAGAATTTAACGAATTAATGTCCAATTTGGAGGTACTGTCAAAACGCCTCAATAAATACATAAAATCAATAGGACCTCCCCAGATTATTGAAAACCGCCGGCCACCCCAAAACCATTGACTACTGACTATTGACTCATTCTACAGGGAGGTGAGAGGGATGCATTATGAAGAATTATGTGAACCCATTGAAGTCATTGCCTACTTCCAGCACGGGAAAATAATTCCCCTGAAGTTTCGCTGGAACGGCCGAGTATATAAAGTAAGGCAGGTAAACGGGCAGTGGAAGGAGAATCAGGGTTATGCACAGCAACTGCATTTTTCGGTACAGGTGGAAGATTCGGACTGTTTCGAACTGGTATTCGACACGGCCGATTTTTCCTGGCAACTGGCGCGGGTCTGTCTGGAGGGGTAACCCCTCTCCCGCTCCGGGAGCATCCTGCCGGGATCTGGGAGGATTAAATGATAAACAGGAAGAAATTAAACTGTAAGGATGCAGCCATGAAAGAAACCATTCAACACAACAGCAAGCGGGCCCGCAAACGGGTCAAGAAAGAAAGCCATGTGCAGATGAGTCCCGATCTGCTGCTGCAGCTTTATGAGCTGCTGGAAGGCGAGCGGGATAGCGTGCGGGTGTACAGCCGCGCCCTGCAAAGCGAACTGTGCTTCGTGAATCCGGCCTTATGCGACCCGGAGCAACTCCAGGCAGACTGCCCGGTGTACACCACCCGCGAACTGGCCTTCGTACTCTCCCTCTCGGAAGAGGAGTTCCGGCGATTTCACTACCTGAAGACCAAGCTGGTGGGATGAAAACCCGCCCGGATATTGCCACGGTACCGCTTGCTCCTGACTTTCGAACTGCCCTCGGCACGTTCCATCTGCCCCTAAGCAGTAACTTCTCCCCTTTACAGACAATATTCATTTGGTCTGTCTGCCATTCCTTGCTATTTTATTGATGCAAAATACTTCAACCACGGCGGAAGCCTGAAATGATTAGTAAATTTTCTGGAACTTAACAGAACTTTTAGAATGAGCGCTGAACTCCTCATCATCCAGAACATTTCCCGTGAAGGCTCGGGGTACTTTCGTATTCTTTTGGAAGAGTATCAGGTTCCGTACCGTATTATTGATCTGAGCGCTGGAGTGGCGTTTCCTCCGCTCCAAGATTACCGCGCCCTGCTGGTGCTGGGCGGTCCGGACAGCGCCAACGATCCCAGCGAGAAAATCCGCACTGAGCTCTCCCGCATTCGCGAAGCACTGGAAGCCGGCCTTCCCTACCTGGGAATCTGTCTGGGGATGCAACTGCTGGTCAAAGCAGCCGGCGGAAAGGTGGTCAAATGTCCTGTAAAGGAAATTGGATTTCGCGACCCGGAGAATCGGTTTTTTCAGGTGGAACTCACTGCGGCAG
>JAJRXE010000479.1 GCA_024276455.1 Calditrichota bacterium | reverse complement strand
TTCGGTGGAATCCCAGCACCGAAAAGGCAATAATCAATAGGATGAAGGTCAACAAGAATTTCTTATTCCCGATGATGAAATTAGCGTAATGGAACGCCAGTTTGTTCATCCAGACGTTTTTACCGCGCTGCGACAACCGTTTGGGGATTTTCATGAGCGCCAGGGCGGCGGGAATAAAGGTAAGCGAGAATATCATGGCGAAAATCACCCCGATGGAGGTGAAAATTCCCAATTCTTCAATGGAGCCGATGCTGGAAGCGTTCAGCGCCAGAAATCCGAAGGCCGTGGTGACCGAAGTGATGATGACCGGCGCGTTCAATTCTTTCATCACCTCCAGAATCACTCCGGCAGAGGAACGTTTCCCCATGGCCCGGGTGTGGTAGTGGTTTAAAATGTGGATACCGTCTGCCACGGCGATGGATGCCAGCAGAATAGGAAGCATGTTGGTGGAGTGACTGATGGGAACTCCCAACAGCGCCATCAAGCCCAACGTCCAGAGAATACTGGTGAGCACCACGGAAAGGGGCAAAAGAACCCCGCGAACGTTGCGAAAACTAAGCAGCAGAATGATGACGATTAAACCAATTACCATCGGAAAAAGCAGCCCCATGTCTCGACCCATTCCGCGCCCCAGGTAAAGGGTCAGCAGCGGTTTCCCGGTAATGTAAATTTTTAAATGGGTTTGCTTTTTCAATTTCTGTACGTAATCCAAAATCTGGGCTGCCGCGTCTTCGGGTTTGACGGTGTTTTTTAGAAAGACCATGATGCCGGCCATGGTCTGATTCTTGGAAATGATGTTCTCGATGGGTAAATCGCTGTGGAAGAGCACCTCTTTGTAATGAGCCAGCTCGGCGGTGCTTTTCAAAGGGGCATTCAGAATGGTTCGAACCTCCATGCCCTCTTCGCTCCCGCGAATGACCTTCAGATTGGTGGGGCTCATCACCGAATACACATCCGGCAAATCTTCCAGATATCCGGTCATTTTGTAAATGGTATTGATGGTGGAAAGAGAAAAGAGACTGTCGCTCTCCACCGCAATCAGTACGAAATCGCGGCTGGGAAAGATCTCGTTCATCCGATCGTAAAGAAGCTTGGCCGGAATGTTTTTGGGCAGGGAAGAAGTGATGTCCGGATCCACCTTAATGAATTTTAGATTGTAGGCAAAGAACAACGAAAACAGTAGAATGATGCCGATGGTCGTTCGGGGGTGCTCAATGACCCAGCGGGTGACTCGTATCATGTATCTTCTCCTTTGCGCCAGTTGAAAGGTGTCGATTAATTAAATTTGATTGTTCTCGGGCAAATTGTTTTCCGTGTTCGGTTCTTTTAAGATGCCTCTTAAAAAAATCTGGTTGATTAATTCTCCCCGTTTTCGAAAAGCCTCTACCGGTTTCTCGCCAGTGTAAAAAACGCCCAGACTCATGACCAGAGAACCGAAAATGCTAACGACTTCGCGAATCGGGTAGTCGCGAATCAGATTTTTCTCCCGTGCTTCTTCGAACAGGGTTCGAATCATGTCGATTTTGTGGGAAATGAGCGGTCGCAGCCGTTTTAACACGTGTTTTTGGTAAGACGGATGAGCGCTAAGATAGAGGTACAGTTTGAAGAAATCCGGATGGTCGATGAGAAATTGGACGCTCACTTCGGTCACTTTTTGGATTTTTTCCAGCGTATCGCTGGTGTGTTGAAACGCCTTTTCCAATTTCAGGAAAAATTCGCTCACCCCGTTTTCCAGAATGGCGTAAAGCAGTTCGTCTTTGCTTTTGTAATAATAGTAAAGGGTGGATTTACCCAGTTCGGCCTGCTCGGCAATCAGGTCCATGCTGGCATTGTGGTAGCCGTACTGGGAAAAGACTTGCAGACCGGCCCGCAGGATCATCTCGATGCGGGCCTGGCGTTCGCGCAGTTGTCGTTCCTGGACGCCCATTTTAGACCATTGATTCTATATTCGACTCACCAGTCGAATATAAAAAACAGCCCGCAAAAAGGCAACAAAATTAATTTTTCTTGCCAAAAATCCGGATTTTGTACGTTGGGCGGGAAAGCAGAAAAGATCCGGCGAGAGGGCAAACGGAAATCCTTATTTGCTGCCACCGGAAGCGGCCAGCATTTCTTGCTCCCGGTACTGAAGCAGGTAAAGTTTGTAGTACAAACCGCGTTTTTTGAGAAGCTGGTGGTGGCTTCCGATTTCCCGAATTTTTCCGTGATGGAGGACCACAATCTGGTCCATGTACTGAATGGTGGAGAGGCGGTGGGCGATGACGATGGCGGTCCGATTTTTCAGCACGACTTTCAGGGCCTGTTGAATAAGATATTCCGATTCGCTGTCGATGTTGGAAGTGGCTTCATCCAGAATCAGGATTTCGGGATCGTACACCAGAGCCCGCGCCAGCGCCAGAAGCTGTCGTTGTCCCTGCGAGAGGTTGCCACCCCGTTCCCGTATTTGGGCATGGTAGCCGCCGGGCATTTTTTCAATAAAATGGTGGGCGTTAACCAGCCGGGCCGCCTCAATCACTGCTTCTTCGGAAATGCGGGGATTGCTCAGGCGAATATTCTCCAGCACGCTGCCGGAGAAAAGGAACACATCCTGAGGAACCACCGCCATTAAACGGCGCAGGGCGGACAGGTCCCACTGGCGAATGTCCACCCCGTCAATTAAAATCTGCCCCTTTTGCACCTCGTAAAAACGACCCAGCAGGCGGGTCAGAGTGGTTTTACCGGAGCCGGTGTGTCCCACCAGCGCAAACCGTTTTCCGGCTGGAATGTGCAACTGGATGTCTCGCAGCACGTATTCTTCGTCGTGGTAGGCAAACCAGACGTGACGAAACTCGATGCCCTCTCGCAGTGTGTCGCTGCAATATCCCTTCTCCGGCACCACAATTTCGGATTTGGTATCCAGTAGCTGGAAAATGCGCTCCGAAGAGGCCAGGGCGGATTGCAAAATGTTGTATTTTTCC
>JAJRXE010000478.1 GCA_024276455.1 Calditrichota bacterium | reverse complement strand
GAGAGAGTAATTTCCGGGCGGGGTTTGTAATCGAATTGCTGAATCAGGCTGTGCTTGCTGAATTTCATCACTGAATTTTCGTCCGAGAATACGTGGGAATGTAATTTCAACACGCTGTTCCAGCGGGAATTCAGATGGTAAGTCCAGCCCATTTGCAGGGTATTCTCATCCTTCCATTTCCGATCAGTTCGAAATTCCCGGAACAATTGGCTGGTAAAATTGTTGTTGAGATAAAACCCGTGCCGAGTGGCGGGATTCAATTGCAAATCCAGAGCTCCCAACCAGAGCCAGCTGATGTTGTCTTTGGCGAATTGTAGGCGGTACTGACGAGTCTGGGCGTTTGCGAGGACAAAAAGGAACAGGCCAACCAACAGGACGCGTTCAAGCGGTAATTTTTGTCGAAACCCGGACTCTCGAACATTCAATGGCGTTTACCCAACCGATATGTTCTTCCTTTGATGAATTTCTTTCTCAGACCTTTTGCGGTAAAGCGGGGGAACCACTATTTCGGTTCAATTTCGTAAACCTCTTCTCCCTTTTTGCGCATCTTGTACTTTTCGCGGGCGATTCTCTCAATGTATTCGGGATCGTTCTTCAGTTTCTCAATCTCCTCTTCCAGCTCCTTCCGCTCCTGTTCCAGGCGGACTTTCTGCTGTTCCAGACGGGTCTTCTGGTTGTGCAGAGAAATGAGCTTAAACAAAGAGCGGTTTCCGGTAAAAAAGACCAGGAAAACCAGCACAATAATGGCCAGCACCACCCAGCGCAGAAGTCGGAGCGAGGGGGTTGTTCGTTTTCCCGGGCGCCGGTTGCGGTAACTTCGGCGCGAATATGTGGTCGTTTTTCGTGGCATAAAATAAAAATAGGGGAAACGGACTTCCCCTATTCCTTTTCCTGAAGTAAAATTACTTTCTCAAAACCCGGCGACCGTAGAACTGTGCCTCGGCGCCCAGCATCTCTTCGATGCGAAGCAACTGATTGTATTTGGCAATGCGGTCGCTGCGGGACGCCGAACCGGTTTTGATCTGGCCGGAATTGACTGCCACCACCACATCGGCAATGGTGCTGTCTTCGGTTTCGCCGGAGCGATGCGAAATCACCGTAGTGTAGCCGGCCCGGTGCGCCATGTCAATGCAATCCAGCGTTTCAGTCAGGGTGCCAATCTGATTCAGTTTAATTAAAATGGAGTTGGCCACTCCCATTTCGATGCCTTTTCCCAGGCGTTTGGTGTTGGTCACAAACAGATCGTCGCCCACAATCTGGATCTGCTGCCCCAACTTTTCCGTCAGCAGCTTCCAGCCGTCCCAATCGTCCTCGGCCATTCCATCTTCCAGCGAAATAATGGGGTACTTTTTCACCCAATTCGCGTAGTAATCCACCATTTCCGCCGGGGTCAACTCTTTTTTCTCGGAAGCCAGCACGTAAAGATTGCGCTCTTTGTCAAAGAATTCGCTGCTGGCGGGATCCAGAGCCAGGTAAACATCTTCGCCGGCACGCAAGCCGGTCTTTTCAATCGCTTCCAGAATCACCTCTACCGCCTCTTCGTTGGACTTCAAGTCTGGGGCGAATCCGCCTTCGTCGCCCACCGCCGTGTTGTAGCCCTTGCTCTTCAAAACGCCCTTCAAAGTGTGGAATACCTCCACACCCATGCGCAGCGCCTCGCGGAAGGACGCGGCGTTTACCGGCATGATTAAAAATTCCTGCATGTCCACGTTGTTGTCGGCATG
>JAJRXE010000034.1 GCA_024276455.1 Calditrichota bacterium | reverse complement strand
CTGTTCTCCCAGGCGGTACTTTTCCACCACCCGCCAGGCGTCTGCAAAGGTAGTGGGATCCGGTACGGTAGGACCGGAGGCGATTGCCTCCAGCGGATCACCAATTACGTCGGAAATAATCAGGCTGACGCAGGTGGCCGGAGCGATGGCCTGGGCCAGGCGCCCGCCTTTTACCTGCGAGAGGTGCTTGCGTACCGTGTTCACTTCCTCAATACTGGCACCACAGCCCAGCAGAATCTCGAACACATTCTTCAAATCGTCCAGAGAGATGCCTGCCGGAAGTTTTTCCAGCAACGCCGATCCGCCCCCGGAAATCAGGCAGAGCACCAGATCCTTCTTCCCGGCCCGTTCCACCAATTGCAGCAGCTCGCTACTGGCCGCAATTCCGTTTTCGTCAATTACCGGATGCCCGGCCTCCCGGATTCGAATCCGTTTACAATCTTTCCCATAACCATACTTCGTCACCACCAGCCCCCCGCTCAGGCGCTCGCCTAAAATCCGCTCGATTTCGTAAGCCATGTAGGCAGAGGCCTTTCCGGCACCCACGACCCAGATATGTTCATATTGCCCCAGGTCGAACGGCTGACCATTCAGAATTAACAAATCGCCCTCTCTGCGAACTTTCCGGGGAATCAATTTTTCCGGTTTAACGGATTCGATGGCTGCGCTGATTAACTCGTTGCTGTGCCGGAGTAATGTGTCGCTCATGCTTTTTCCCCCAATGGAATTTTGGCCACGTTTTGTCTCTTTGCAAACCAAAACGAAGCGTCGGAGAACTCTTTTAAGAAACTCTTCGACAACCTCTCAATGATTTATTAAATTTTAAGGAAAGAACGGTTAAAATCAAAGCGTTTCACTTTATTTTCACCCGGCGAAAAACCGGGCGGTCTTTCAATCTTTAGAATAATCCGGAGGTGCCATCATCAGCATTCTCGCTTACTTAAAAGATTACCTCTTTCGTTACCGCTGGAAATTTGTGGTCGGGGCGGTTTTTGTGGTACTCACCAATTTGTTTAAAATTGTTAACCCCCGAATTGTTCAGCAGGCAATCGATCAGTTGCGGAGCAATTTTCAACCGAAACAAATGCTGTTTTATGCCCTTCTGATTGTGGGGGTGACCCTGCTCCAGGGCATTTTTCTGTTTTTAATGCGACGCACCATCATTGTCGCCTCTCGCGAAATTGAATTTGATTTGCGCAACGACGTGTTTCGCAAACTGGAAGCGTTACCCCCGGCCTTCTACCATCAACACCCCACCGGCGATTTGATGAGCCGGACGACCAACGACATGAACGCGGTCCGTTCCATGTTGGGGCCCGGCATCGCCTACTCCATTAATACCCTGATTGCTTTTCTTCTGGTCATTCCCATGATGGTTTCCATTAGCCCCCGCCTCACCCTCATTGCGCTGATTCCCTTCCCGGTGTTGGCACTGGCAGTGAACCGTTTTGGCAGAGCTATTTTCAAACGCTTTGAGCGAATTCAGGCTCAACTGGCCCGCCTTAGCTCCTTCGTGCAGGAAAATCTTTCGGGGATCGCCATAGTGAAATCTTTTGTGCGAGAAGAACAGCAGGTAAACGATTTTCTGGAATTGAACAAAGATTACCTGCGAAAGAATTTGAGCTACGCGCGTATTCATGCCGCCTTCCACCCTTCACTCATGGTCATTATTGGCATCTCCACCATCCTGATTCTCCTCTTCGGCGGCAAACTGGTGATTCGCCAAAGCATCTCCATTGGCCAGTTTACGGCGTTTATGCTGTACATGGGCATTCTGGTGTGGCCGGCCATTGCTCTGGGCTGGGTCATCGGGCTCTTTCAGCAAGGGGCTGCCGCCATGAAACGGATCCGGGTGATTCTGGACAGCGAGCCGGAGATTCAGGACGGACCAGTGGCCTTGCCAAAAGAGCAATTCCAGGGTGCCATTGAGTTTCGCAACCTGACCTTCGGCTACCGAGCGGACACCCCGGTGCTTCGCGGGATTCACCTTAAAATAAATCCCCGGGAAACAGTAGGTATTATCGGGTTTACCGGGAGCGGTAAAACCACCCTGCTTCGGCTCATTCCTCACTTTTTTGCCCTTCCATCCGGGAAGCTTTTTATCGACCGCCGAGATGTAAATGAATATGCGCTGCACTCGCTGCGGGAGGCCATCGGCTTCGTGCCTCAGGACACTTTTCTTTTCTCCGATACGATTCACAACAATATCGCTTACGGTAACCCCGCAGCCACCCGGGAAGAGGTGGTGAGGGCGGCACGAATTGCCCAGATTCACGACGAAATCGAAGACTTTCCGGACGGTTACGATTCCATGCTGGGTGAACGGGGAATTAATCTCTCCGGCGGGCAAAAACAGCGGGTGGCTCTGGCACGGGCTATTCTGAAAGAGCCTCGTATTTTTCTTCTGGACGACGCCTTCTCGGCGCTGGATACCTACACCGAAGAAGCGATTCTTAACAACCTTAAAAGCTTTTTCCCGGATCGTACCGTGTTAATTGTTTCTCACCGGGTAAGCACCTTGCAGACCGCCGATCAGATTATCTGCATGGACAACGGCCAAATTGTGGAGCGGGGAACACACCACGAGTTGGTTAACCGGGGCGGAATGTACGCCAGCATTTACCAGAAACAGCTACTGGAGAAAGAATTAGAACGATTGCGTTAAAAAATCCGTCCGATGGGATTCACTAAATTCACTTGCTTTATTTCCGGGAATCGGTTATATTTTTGCGCTCATTGAAGATAGAAAGTGAAGCTATGGCAAAAATAAAAGAAAAAAAGAAACGAGAAGGAGAGCGTGCTCCCATACGATTTCCCCTTACCCGGATCAATTTCATGATCCTGGCTTTCGGAGTAATTCTGCTGGCGGTCGGTTACATATTCATGGCCATCCCGGACGATCCGGATGCTTTTCTGACGCGCACGCTTTCGCCAATCATTTTAGTCATCGGTTATTTGGTGGTTATTCCGATTGGCTTGTTTTATCGGGACAAAAGCAACCAATAGTTTACTCAGGGGCGCTTAGCTCAGCTGGTCTAGAGCGCCGCCCTTACAAGGCGGAGGTCACTGGTTCGACTCCAGTAGCGCCCACCAAATTCACACAAAGGGAGTTTTCAACTCCCTTTTTCTATTTTGTCCCGATTTTTCCAAAGACCCAATACGCTGCACTTTTACGTTTTGTTCGGTTGCTTCGGCTAACTTTTTTTCATCGGCGCCCGACAATAATGATTCGCCGGAGATTAAAAATCTCGTTTAAACAAGATGGGGGATAACCATGGATTTCAACGAGGCAGCTTCTTTGATTGACCGGGCTTACGACCAGAACCTTTCTCTTGACCCGAACATTAAACAGGCGGTCTCTCAAACAATCGACTGGCTGGACAAAGGCATGGTTCGGGTGGCAGAGAAAAGCGGTTCGGATTGGATCGTTAATGAATGGGTCAAAAAAGCCATTCTACTGTACTTCAAAATGCAATCCATCGTCAGATGGGAGGTCGGACTATTTGAATTCTACGACAAAATCCCTTTAAAAAAGAACTACGAATCACTTCAGGTAAGGGTTGTTCCCCCCGGAGTGGCCCGCTACGGATCCTATTTGGCTCCCGGAGTGGTTTTAATGCCTGGGTACGTCAACATCGGTGCCTACGTGGACAGTGGCACCATGATCGACACCCACGCAACGGTCGGCTCATGCGCCCAGGTTGGCAAACGGGTCCATCTGGCAGGTGCTGCTCGCATTGGTGGGGTACTGGAACCGCCACAAAGCAAACCGGTGATTATTGAAGACGATGTCTTCATTGGCTCGGCTGTTTCAGTCATGGAGGGCGTTCTGGTCCGTAAAGAAGCTGTGCTGGGTGCGGGAGTGAAACTCACCGCCTCAACAAAAATCATCGATGTTTCCGGGTCACGAACCTGGGAGTACCAGGGCGAAATACCCGAACGGTCGGTGGTTATTCCGGGAAGCTATCCCAAGAAATTCCCGGCCGGCGAATTTCAGGTACAGTGCGCTCTGATCATTGGAAAAAGAAAGGAATCCACCGACAAGAAAACATCTCTTAACCAGGTTCTGCGGGACTTTGGCGTTACTGTGTAAAACTCTTCAGGTTAATGTTCAAAAGTCTTCTTGTTTAACCATTTCCGTGTGAAGAACACCTGATTCCCTGTGTTCAAAAAGTCAGCTTGTCAACTTTATTTCAAATCATTTCATGCCACAGACACACTTTTTTCATATAAAATTCATATTGACAGGTCTTTTATTAAAGGCAAAACCTGCTCATTTAAAATGTTCACACACTGATAATAATGATGATGATTTAATTTAATTAATAAAACAAAAAGAATGTGGATCAAATCCATTAGGGGGAAAGAGAAAATCGAAGGGCAAATAAGCTTCTTCAAATTAAAAACCGTGTTCTAGTGAATCACACATGCAATCGAAATAACTTTCTAATCCTAATGCGAACTGGATTTCTTTCCATAATCTGTGATGTAAAAACCCGATCCTCTAAAAATCAAACCATTACCACCGGAAATAATTAACTGAGCTTTTTGATTACAAACCGGGCACTCAACTTCTTTGTGGTACGATTTAATGGACGCAAATATCTCGAATTCATATCCACAACTTTTGCATTTGTACTGGTAAGTCGGCATTTTTCATCGCTTTCTTTTAATCAATAATCATTTGATGTCAGAAAAAAGAAAGGGTTGCAAAAAAATAGAGAGGAGCAGGTATTCTGTCCAATCCCTACCCCTCTCTAAAAAGAGAAAGCGTACCCTTTATTGCAGTTTCTTCAATTTTTCCTGAGCAATTTTTTTGTACTTGTCGTCATCGGCGTCCTTCTTTGGTAATTCTAAAACCTTTTTGTACTCCTTAATGGCCAGCTCTTTTTTACCTAACTTTTCGTAAGTGATTGCCAACTCGAGATGATGGTTAATGTGTCCCGGATTCAGTTCGATGGCTTTCTGGAAACATTCCGCCGCTTTTTCCACCGAAGCCTCTTTGGGAACCCCTCCCAAAAACATATTGGCAAAATTTCTTTCAATCCAGTTCAAGCTAGCCAATTTGCGGTGCCAACGACCTAAAACATGCCAGGCAATGTCGTCGTTGGGATCCAATTCCAGCGCTTTGTCCACTTCCGCTTTGATTTCCTTAGATAGGCGTATCCGCTCTTTTGCTCCGGCGTCCAGCGCAACCCTGCCTAAAGCGATGCTCAAATAAAGATGACCTTTGGCGCCGGAGGGATTTAATTCCACGGCCTTGCGTGCAAACTCTTCGGCTTTTTTGAAGTACTCTTTGCGTTTTTCCTTGTCTTTCAGCGTTTCTCCCACATCTACGTAAGCCCGGGAGAGTTTCCAAGCAATTACGTAATTTTGGGGATCCAGTTTCCAGGCTTGCTGATAATAGTCCAGAGCGCCCTGATTGTCAAACTTTTCATAAGCCATATCCCCAAGTTGAATCAGTGAATCTACCTGTTGCGACCAGGCCGGGAAAACGAAAAGCAAGAGCAAAAACAAACTTCCAACCGTTGTAAATCTTAAAAATCGCATAGACCTTCTCCTTGTTTTTTGAATAAATTAAACGAATTAATTAAAAATTTCAATGAATTGAATGCGATCGTATTGTTGTATGCGATCCACCGCCTCCATTCCTCTTATGACCCGGGCGAAAACAGTGTAGCGGCCATTTAAATGCGGCTGAGGTGTGTGGGTAATAAAAAACTGGCTGCCGCCGGTATCTTTGCCAGCATGGGCCATTCCAACCATACCCCGATCGTAAAAGAGGGGATTGTATTCACAAGGAATTGTGTACCCGGGCCCACCCCAACCATCTCCGCGTGGATCACCACCTTGAATAACGAAACCGGGAACGACCCGATGAAAATAAAGTCCGTTGTAAAACCCTTTTCTGGCCAGAAAGACAAAATTGCTAACGGTTAATGGTGCCTGATCGTAAAACAGCTTCAGGTGAATATTTCCTTTGTCAGTGTGAATAATCGCCATATTTTCTTTGGAAGGAGATAGAGACGGAAAATCAATCCTGGTCCCCGGTTCAAAAGAATGAACGGTAATAGGGTGATTTTTGCCGGTAATCGATAGAAGCGCTTGTTGCGCTGCCTGCCGGATTGCCGGAAAAGGATGGTTTATTTCTCGCTCCAGCAAAGGAACCGCCTGAGTATTTCCTCTGCGACCCAGCGCTCGAATAATCGCCAACATGGGCTCAATGTCCGCCGGAGCACGAAACTTGGGGTAAATTGCTATTAAAAATGGAATAAGTTCGGGGATGGTGTCCCGGAATACTTTTTCGGCGATGATGGTGGTTAAAGCCAAATCCCCTTCCTTCAATTTTTGAGAATAAAATTCCAGAGAAACGGAATATTTACCGGTCAATGCAGTCGTTGCAACAACCCTTTGGGCTAAGGGACCATCATTCGCCAACTTTAAAAGCAGGGATACCGTTTCTGGAAAAGGTAAAATCTCCAGAGTTTTGATAAGTTCGTAATTCTCCGGCCAGAGGCGTGTTTTTAATTCCTGTTTTGTTAATTCCAGAGCTTCCTGCGGATTTATTTGGGTCAGCGCTTGCAGGGCGGCACCTCGTTCGTGCCAATCGTGGTGGTCCCGGTAAAATTGCCTGATCAAATTTTCTGCAAAGCTTGAAGAAGAGAGTTGAGGCAGCAGAGAAAGAACCGTTATTCTTACCGCGGGATCGGGATTTTGAAGAGCATGTTCAAGAAAAGATGCCGGGTTTTTCAGCGGTAATTCTCTCAACAACTGCAGCAATGCAATCTGCGTGTACCACGGAACCCGGTTAAACAAACTCTGATAGGCCATGAGAGGAACAGTTACTTCTGGCTGGTTGTTGCCAGTCGAAGGACCGGCCGCACCTGATACT
>JAJRXE010000477.1 GCA_024276455.1 Calditrichota bacterium | reverse complement strand
TCCAGCCCAATCAATTTTTCCACTGCCTGGGCAAAGCCAATATTGTTATTCAGGGGCGAAAGGTAGTTCATTCGGTCGGAAAGGGCAATCCATTGATTGTAGGTTTTGTATTCCCCCAATTTTTCGAAACCGGAGTGGAGGTACCCGGCGTGGGGTTCGCACTTTACCACCTTTTCGCCGTCCAGTTCCAGAACCAGACGCAAGGTTCCGTGGGTTGCAGGATGTTGTGGTCCAAAGTTCAGGACCATTCGTTCGGATTTCACTTCCTCAAATTTATCCGGCATGATTCTCACTCGTTTTTTATTTCAAATCCAAGATCACATCACGTTCGCCACGACCACGCAAGGGATAATCCTTGCGCAAGGGAAAACCATCGAACAAATCCGGTGTCAGTAAACGACGCAAATCCGGATGTCCTTCAAACTTAAAGCCGAACATCTCGAAAGCTTCCCGCTCCAGCCAGTTGGCCGCTTTCCAGAACTGCGTCATGGAAGGTACGCTCATATCTTCTTCCGGGACCCCGACTTTAAGGCGGACCCGGTGATTGTTCTTAAAAGAATACAGATGGTACACCACCTCGAAACGCGGTTCCCGCTCCTGCTTCAGGTAATCCACCCCCGTTAGATCGGTCAAATAATCAAAAGAGAGGGCTTCGTCTTCTTTCAGAAAACGCACCAGCTCCACCAGCTCTTGCTTGTCCACCAAAATGGACAGCATACCCAGCGATTCTTCGAAGCGGGCCCGGGGGAATTTTTGCGCGACCTTCTCTTTAATTTGGTCATTCGAAATCATTAGATTACTCCCATTTAAATGCGCCACGTTTCCACAAATAAACGTAACCGGCGAAAAGAATGCCAATGAAAACAATCATTTCCCAGAAAATAAACATGCCATGGGTGATGAATTTTTTGTAAACCACCGCCCAGGGGTAGAGAAAGATAACTTCCACATCAAACAGAATAAACATCATCGCCACCACGTAGAAGCGCACCGCAAACCGTAACCGGGCATCCATTTGGGGCATGAACCCCGATTCGTACACGCTCTGTTTGATGGTATTTTTAATGCGAGGGCTAACCAGGTAAGAAAAAATCAACAATCCGGCCGAAAAAGCTAAAGCAATGACCAGCAGGAACAGAATGGGCAAATACTCATTTAACATTGTGATTTTCCACCATTTTTATCCAATGAAGCCAATAGATTAAGAATTTAAAATTTTCCAGATTGAAATCAACTAAAAAAATATTTTGATTCGAACAAATTGCTCAAATTCGATCCTTTTTTCATTTATCTGCCAAAAGTTAAAAAAAATATTTTACAATAAGTTAGCATTCACAAGTCAGGGTAGTTAACAGCAAAAGTGGTTTTAAATGATTTTTTTCTCGAAACCCGCCTCCGTTTCTCTTGTAAATTTATCTTTTTAATTTTATTCAAAATAGCATTCCTGAACTTCACTGAATCTGGCGTCGGAAAACAGGCACCGGATCGTCCAGAGCCAGCGATTCCCGAATCCAGAACGGTTCGGCGTATCTCACTCCGGCGCTCCAGCCGAAATAGCGGGCCCGGAATTCCACCGCCTCCAGAAAAGCCTGCGAAGAGACGAAGGTTTGTTCCTCCGGCCATTCGGGATTGAAAAACTGGGAGCGATAGGCTTCCAGAGCCCGACGCTTTTCGGAGAACTCGGCGGTAATGTCCACCACAAAACTGGGTTGGAACTCGTATTTGGAAAGGTAATAAAGCACCCGGTAAGGTCGGTGGGGTGGAAGCCCGGGAAACATGCGCTTTACTCCGGCGTAAAAGGCCGCTTCGGTCACCAGATTTCCGGCATGAACATGATCGGGATGGCGATCGTCGGGGTAGGGAGCCAATACCAGCAGCGGCCGCCAGCGTCGAATTTGCTCCACCACCTTCCGGCGGTTCTCCTCATTCAGCACAATATTCCCATCGGGGATTTTCAGATTGCTGCGGTGATCCAGCCCCAGGATTTCCGCGGCACGGGCGGCTTCCCGGTAACGCTGTTCCACGGTGCCCCGGGTTCCCATCTCCCCTTCGGTTAAATCCACCACCCCGGTCCGGTAGCCCAGCTTCTTCAGCTTAATCAACGTTCCTCCGCAACCCAGTTCCACATCGTCCGGATGGGCACCAAAGGCTAAGATGTCCAGGCCCTGCGGTTTCTCTGCCATGATGCGTCAATCTCCCACACAGAGTCAAACTTTTTGTTTGTTCGGTTCAATTTCGTTCGTCGATTGCACCATTTTCCAGCGGGGCCCCTCCCCGCTGCGTTTCCAAACCTTCACTCTCGAACGCAACAGTTCAGAACGAAAAACAATTTTGTTGGTTCTTCTGCCCTTTTCGGCCCGAAGAAGCTAACTGTGACGTATAGAATTTGATCTTGTTCGGAGATTCGCAAAACAAAAAGGTATTCTCCGGAATTTCCATCCAGTTTAAGTGGGAATCCAGGGGTTCGGAGGTAATCAACAAGCCCTCCTCCGCCCGGGCGTAAAACATGCTGCGATTTTTTCGGAAACCAATAATGTACTCGCCATTGGAGAGTAAAAAATTGAGGGCTAACGCCGCCTGATCTTCCCGGGAAGTGAGACCAATGACCCGTTGAATCAGACCGCACACAATATTCAAAACACAATAGGGATCGCAACTGGGAACTCTTTCGAAATGGGAAAGAAAATAGAAAAACAGAAATTCACTGTCCGTCCCGCCAACGGTACGAATCGGCTCGGAATTTTCGAGGGATTTTTCCAGCTCCGACCGGATGCGCTGAAAATCGGGGATATTTCCGTTGTGCATGAACACCCAGTCTTTGTAAACAAACGGGTGGGTATTGTCCAGACTAACCCGTCCCTGGGATTTGCGGCGCACATGGGCAAACAGGAAATCGGTCTGCAGCTGCCGTGCCTGAGCCTTGAACTGTTCGTCTTCGAAAGCTGGTCGAGGGCTTTTTACCACTTCCCAGCCGGTCTGCTGGCGGAAAGCAAATCCCCAGCCATCCGGATTAGGCCGGGCGCTCATATCGGATGTGGCCTGTTTTAACAGGCTATTTTCGGATGATAATAACCAGTGCGAAAGCTCTTTGGTACGCTTTCCCCAGTAGGCCATAAAGCGACACATATTTCCCCTCGGACTATTGAAATCCCTCGTCTTTGAGAGAAGTTTACAGTAGGAATGGATTTGAAGCAAGAAAAGAAAAAAATTACCTCCCCGTAGAAGAGTCCCTTTTTAAGGTGAAAGAAGAAAATTAGAAAAAACTGTGGAAATAAAATAAAAAATGTATATTTTAGTAACCTAAATATTTCACAAGTATAAACAAAAGAGGGTTGCCTAATGAAGTTGAAAATTCCTGCATCCGCACAAAACTGGATCTCGCTTGCCGGCGCCATTATTGCGCTCATCAGCCTCTTCATGATTGTGTTCCTTTTCATCGTTTCGACCATTTTTGGTCAGGGCGGTACCTACCTGGGTCTGGTCATCTACATTCTCTTACCGGCCATCATGTTCATCGGGTTGCTCATGATTCCGGCCGGCATGCTCATTCACCGCCGGAAAATGCGCAAAGAGAAAGCGGGTGAAGTTCATCCCTGGCCCAAGATCGATTTGAACGACGAGAGTCACCGCACCGCTTTCTTCATTTTTACCTTCGGAACCACGCTCTTTCTGTTACTCTCGGCACTGGGTAGCTACGAAGCCTTTCATTTCACCGAATCGGTCACTTTTTGCGGGACCCTGTGTCACGACCTGATGATTCCCGAGTACACCGCTTACCAATATTCCCCTCATGCAAAAGTACCCTGCGTAGCCTGCCATGTGGGACCGGGAGCCAGCTGGTTCGTGCGTTCCAAAATTTCGGGTCTTTACCAGGTTTACGCCACTTTAACGAACAGTTACCCGCGTCCCATTCCCACCCCAGTGCAAAACCTGCGCCCTGCCCGGGACGTTTGTGAACAATGCCACTGGCCGCAAAAATTCTACGCCCACAAATTGCGCCTGGAGACCCACTATTTACCGGATGAGGAGAACACCCGCTGGGACATTCGCTTGATTATGAAAATTGGAGCGCCCCATGCGGCTCTGGGACTAAAGGAAGGAATTCACTGGCACATCAATCCCAATGTCCGGATTGAATACATTGCCGCCGACCGAACCCGCGAGAATATCCCCTGGGTTCGTTACATCAATCTGGCCACCGGAGACACAGTGCTGTACCAGGACCAGGACAATCTGCTGGAACCGGCGCAACTGGACACCCTGGAGATGCGCACCATGGACTGCATCGACTGCCACAATCGCCCCTCTCACAACTACCGGCCTCCGGCCATTTTCCTGAACGACGCCATTACCGCTGGTGACATCCCGGTTGAACTTCCGGAAATCAAAGCCATTGCGCTGGAAGTGTGCGGAGAAGAGTACACCACCACTGACAGCGCCATGGCAGCCATTCGCCAGGGAATCGAGACCTTTTACCAGGAAAATTACCCGGAAGTATTTCAGACCAAACGCGATTTGATTGAAAAAGCCATCCAGGGGGTACAAAAGCAGTTTCGGCAAAACATCTTCCCAGAAATGCGGGTTCGCTGGGATAAATACCCCAACCACATCGGCCATCTGGAGTTTAAGGGTTGCTTCCGTTGCCACAATTCCACCCACGAAAACAGCGATGGCGAAATTATTCGCCGCGACTGTAACCTCTGCCATTACATTAACGCCCAGGGCACGCCGGGTGAAATGGAAGTGGCCCGGGTGGGAGAAGCGCTGGAGTTCAAACATCCCGTGGACATCGACGGCGCCTGGAAAGAAAGCCTTTGCTCGGATTGCCACACCGGCTTGAATCCCTGAGGGAAGGCCGGCCGCATATTTCAAAAGGGGAAACGGGCCCGTTTCCCCTTTTCATCTTTTTTCTGGAACGACTACCTTAATTTGCCCAGAGCAATGTCAATTCCTCCCCCAGCATGGAAATACAGCTCATTGAGGGAAAGGAAGAAAGAAAGCCCAATGCCCAGATTGGGCAAATTTACGATCATTTTATTCGGAAAAACAAAAATCCGATTAAAAAACACTCCTAATTGAGACATATTTGCCTCACCTGTCTCACTTATTCCACACCTTTCAACAGCTATTAGAACAAAGCACTTCCGTCACATTCTCTTTCCAACTGGGGCAAAAATGTCCCATCTACCGATTAAAATCGGCTGCTACAGTTTTCATAACCATTTGTATCTAATAGACTTACCCTCTGCTTGAGAAAAGTGGCACAAAATATGTATTAAAAGAAATACTACAGGAGATTCCTGAATGCAAAATGTTGTGTTACTGGTAGAAGATCGTTCGCAATTCGAGGAAATCGGAAAACAACTCATGAAAGAGTACGACCTGAAATTTCACTTTTTTGAAAACTGTCTTCAGTTCATTGAATTTATTATCTCCAATTACGCAGACCTGGTGATTATTGACCTGGCGATTGCCAGAGATCGTATTAACTATCTCATCCGCATTTTAAAGAGATTACAAAATGACATTCGAATTGTTTTATTGCTCACCAAAGATCAGGTTCGGCACTGTTCCGACATTTTAACCCTCGGAGTGCTTTCGTTTCAGATTAAACCAATTTCAACCGATACAGCGATGCAAATTATTGCATCCACTCTAAATATCCGATATCCACTAAACTAAGGAGGTTTATATGAAACATCACTTCCGATTACTTTGTATGGTGTTGTTTTTACTGGGATGTACCAGCTGGCTGGCTGCCCAAACATTTGTGGGCGACGCCACCTGCATGGGATGTCACGGCTCAAGTGACCCCACTAATGTGGGCTACAATTTAGCGGACGAATATTACAAGACCGGTCATCCCTGGAAGCTGAACCCCGTGGACGGTGCCCCACCGGTTTATCCGGAAAACACCTCGCCGGGAGTTCCGTTTGCTCCTCCGGCCCAACCGGACTGGAACGCTTACGCTTATGTGATTGGCGGTTACGGCTGGAAAGCCCGTTTTGTTCAGAAGGACGGAAAAATCTTTACCGCCGATGAGCAGGCTCAATACAATCTGGAGACCCAGGGCTGGGTGCCTTACCATTTCGGAGAAACGAAATATTACAATTACAACTGCTTCAAATGCCACACCACCGGACCCAGTCCCGAAGGGTCCTGGAACGGGGTTCCGGATGATAGCCTGGGCACCTTTGCCCAACCCGGTGTGCGTTGCGAAGCCTGCCACGGTCCGGGAAGCGATCACGTGGCCAGTCCGGCTACGGTGAGCCCGCCTATTACGGGCGACAGCCTGAAATACGACCGGTGCGGCGATTGCCACACCCGCGGCAGTAAAACCAATGCCATTCCGGCCAGCGGTGGGTACATTCGTCACCACGAACAGTACAACGAGATGAAAGCCACCCGGCACAACGATCTGGGCTTTACCTGTGCCACCTGTCACGATCCTCATATCGCCCTGCGCTACCCCGACGCCGCCGGTGCCGGTCTGGATGCCATTACCACCAAATGCGAAGACTGCCACACCAACAAACAAATTCTGGTAAACGGGGTCCCCAAACCGATCGATTGTGTGGACTGCCACATGCCGGATGCCAGTAAGTCGGCTGTGGGCATGCAAGTGGGTAACGGCTGGCGTGGCGATGTGGCCACTCACATCTGGAAGATCAATACCGCCGCAGAACCCCGCGACTCCATGTTTACCGCCGACGGCAAAGTTAAACTGGACGCCGACGGACACGCCGCGGTCACCCTGGATTTTGCCTGTCTGAAATGCCATCAGGAAAAAACTGTGGAATGGGCTGCCCAGTACGCCACCGACATCCACACCAACGGTATTACCACCACTCCGGACGAGTACGTGGGTTCCTCCATCTGTATGCAGTGCCACAACGACGTGAACGCGCATCTGGGCTACAATATCTGGGAAGAATACATGAAGACCGGTCATCCCTACAAGTTGAACAAGGTGATGGGAGGACCGCCGACCTATCCGGAGAACACCTCTCCCGGCGTACCGAATGCGCCTCCGGCGCAGCCCGACTGGAACGCCTACGCCTGGGTGATTGGTGGGTACGGCTGGAAAGCCCGCTTTGTGCAACCGGATGGTCTCATTTTTACCGCCGACAGCTCGGCCCAGTACAATCTGGAGACCCAGGGCTGGGTGCCCTACCACTTTGGCGAGGAAAAATACTACAACTACAACTGCTTTAAATGCCACACCACCGGACCGACCCCGGACGGTTCCTGGAGCGATGTGACCGCAGATCTGGGTACCTTCTCCGAACCCGGTATTCGCTGCGAGGCCTGCCATGGTCCCGGTGGTGCCCATGTGGCCGATCCGACCAACGTTACTCCGCCCATTACCGCGGACAGTCTGGCTTTCACTCGCTGCGGCGATTGCCACTCCCGCGGAAGCAAAACCAACGCCATTCCGGCCAGCAAAGGTTACATCCGGCATCACGAGCAGTTTAACGAAATGAAAGCTTCGCCGCATGGAGACGGCAACGGAACCGACCTGACCTGCGGCACCTGCCACGACACCCACATTGCGTTACTGTATCCCGACGCGGCCGGCGAAGGATTAAACGCCATTAAGATCGAATGCTCCACCTGTCATCCGAACCACGAGGTTCAGATCACCCGCAACGGGCAAACCCACACCAAGCCGATCGACTGCGAAGACTGCCACATGCCACCGGCCAGCAAATCGGCAGTGGGCATGCAAGCTGGCAACGGCTGGCGAGGCGATGTGGCCACCCATATCTGGCGCATTAACACCAAGGCCGAACCCCGGGATTCCATGTTCACCCCGGACGGCGGGGCCGTGCGCCTGGATGCCAACGGGCTGGCCGCCGTTACGCTGGACTTTGCCTGCTTACGCTGCCACCAAAACGAAACCGTGGAATGGGCCGCCGCCTATGCTGAGGGGATTCACGAAACGGGCATCGTGGGAATCGACGAACCAGTGGCCGAGACCATTCCCTCCAAGTTCCTGCTGGAGCAAAACTACCCGAACCCGTTCAATCCCTCGACCACCATTCAGTACGATCTGCCTCGGACCAGCAAGGTGCGTCTG
>JAJRXE010000476.1 GCA_024276455.1 Calditrichota bacterium | reverse complement strand
CTGGTTTTCTACCACGATTACATCGAAGAGCGAGCGACGACTTCCTCCATGGTGGGTGGTTGGAAGTTCATCGAAAAGAAAAAGAAGTAAATGGGATGTTTTTACCCTGATTGATGGTTGGGGAAGGCCTGGTTACAACTAAGGTCTTCCCCAACGTTAATTTGCCTGCGCAGTTGGAAAAGAGCTGGTATTTTGGAGCTGAAAAAAAGAGTAGTAAAGGAAGCCTATGGGCATTTTTTCGGAAAGGGAAGAATTTGAACACCTGTACCAGCTGATTCGGCGTTTGGAAGCTCGCCTTTCCCGCATTGAGGAACATTTGAATTTGGAACCGCTCTTTGCCGCAGAAGAGCAAAAAGCCGAACCGGCGGCTGGCCCCGAGCGTGGAGAAGAGCAGGAAAGCCTGGAATTTAAAATCGGGCAGTACTGGTTCACTAAAATCGGAATCATCATTCTCAGCATCGGTATCGGCTTTTTAATGTTGCTGCCTTACCAAAATTTGCCGCCCACTTTTCCCAGTTTAATGGGATATTTGCTGGTGGGGGTCATTCTGATTCTCGCCCACGCCCTCCGGAAATCCTATGCCTACATTTCCCGCTTTCTGCTGGGTGGCGGGTTGGTGCTGCTCTATTTTACAACCATGCGACTCCATTTTTTCGGGCCTCAGCCAGCCATTGAGAATCTGAATCTGCTGTTGGGACTTCTTTTGTTCGTGGTGGCTCTGAATCTCTGGATTTCCATTCGCCGGAATTCGGTTTATTTAACCGCCATTTCCCTGACTCTGGGCTACATTACAGCCGTTTTGAGTAATCAAACCGGGTTTCTCTTTGGGGTGGTTGCCCTGTTAGCTGGATTAACGGTGTTCTTTAAGTTGAAATATCGCTGGAATGCCCTTTTTATTTACGGAATAGTGCTGACCTATTTTGTGCACTTTCTCTGGTTTCTGAATAATCCGTTTATGGGAAATAAAATCCAATTTGTCTCCTCCCCCTCCTGGAACCTGCTTTTTCTTTTGATTTACGCGGTGATATTTGCGCTGGGAAATCTGTTCCGGGAGGAACGGAGCAGTGAGGATCACCATGTGATTCTCAGTACGTTTTTAAATTGCGGGGGCGTTTTCTTTTTATTCCTTTTGGAAACGGTTTCCAAGTTCCATTCCCATCTGGCATTCTGGCATTTGCTCTCTTCGGCAGTATTTCTAACCCTTTCTATTATTTTCTGGATCCGGGAAAAGAGCAAATATTCCACGTTTTTTTACGCCATGCTTGGTTACACGGCCTTAAGTGTCGCGATTATTGCCCAATTTCAGAGGCCCGATTATTTTCTCTGGTTGTGCTGGCAAAGTTTGCTGGTCATCAGTACCGCCATCTGGTTTCGTTCTAAAATTATTGTGCTGGCAAACTTCCTGATTTTCCTGCTCATTTTTGTCGCATATCTGATTCTGGCCGGAAAGGTGACCCTGATTAGTCTGAGCTTTGGCGTTGTCGCATTGCTCAGTGCCCGCATCATGAACTGGCAAAAACATCGCCTGGAGTTGAAAACCGAGTTCATGCGCAACGCCTATCTGGCGACCGCTTTCTTCATCTTTCCGTACGCCATGTACCACACGGTGCCCGGCAGTTACGTGGGAGTTTCCTGGATCGGAATCGCGCTGTTTTACTACATTCTGAGCGTGATTTTGAACAACCGGAAATATCGCTGGATGACCCTGGGCACTCTTTTACTAACTGTAAGTTACGTACTGATTATTGGCATTACCAAACTGGAGCCGGTGTACCGGATCGTTTCCTTTTTATTGCTGGGGGTGGTTTTGCTGGTGTTTTCGCTTCTTTACGCCCGGATGAAACCCCGGAAAACGGCTGACGAAGAGTAGAAGGAAGCAGAGGCCCCATGGCGAAATTTAAGGAAAAGCTGAACTGGCGTTTTGGATGGTTATGGTTTAATAAAGAGAAGGTGTTCATGAAGAGCTGGCAAAAAATACCGGAGCAGATCAGACGCCTGTTGGTTCTGATGGTGCTCTTAATTGTACTCTTTTTAATTGTTCGTTCCTGGTTAATCCCGCCCGATTGCGGAAAGTATGGGCATTACCGGGCGTCGGCGGTGGACAACATTATTTCCCAGCCGTTGCGCTATGCGGGACAGGTGGAATGCGGGGATTGCCATGAAGATCATATGGAAGTGAAGAATGCGGGGTACCACAAAAATCTGGCCTGTGAGGTATGCCACGGTCCGGCGGCGGACCATATCGAAAATCCCGACGAGGTGGAATTGCTGGCGCCCCGCGGCCGGGGATACTGCCCTTTGTGTCACGAGTATTTACCCGCCCGGCCCACCGGTTTCCCGCAAATTGTTTCCGATTCGCACAATCCCATGAAGCCCTGTATCGCCTGTCACGAACCGCACGATCCTAAACCTCCGGAAACTCCCCGGGAGTGCAGCGCCTGTCATGCCCAGATTGCCCGAACCAAATCGATCTCTCATCATGTGTACGTGCCCTGCACCCGTTGCCACGAGACGCCGGAAGAACACAAAATCCGTCCCCGGGATTTCCGGCCCACCAAACCCCAGACCCGGGAATTTTGCGGCGGGTGTCATGCCACCCAAACCCCGGAAATCAAAGGGATTCCGCAGGTGGATCTACAAACCCACGGGCAACGTTATGTTTGCTGGCAATGTCATTATCCTCATTTACCGGAGGCGCACTGATGAAAAAGGAACAGCGGAAAAAGTTACCTCGCCGTGATTTTTTGAAGAATGTGCTGCGAAGCTGTGCCGGATTAATGCTGCCGGGATTTTTGTTCGCAAAAGAGGCAGGAAAAAAAGCGGCCGCCTTGTTGTTAGACGGTCTCTACAATCCGGCGGAGCACAGTTGGGGAATGGGAATCGACATTAACAAATGCATTGGCTGCGGACGCTGCGCCGACGCCTGCAAAAAGGAAAACAATGTACCCAATGTGCCTTTTTTCTTTCGCACCTGGGTGGAGCGCTATCGGGTGTTTGAAAACGGAGAGACCCTCATCGACAGTCCCAACGGGGCGGTAAACGGATTCGAAAATTTAACCGACGAGCGCACGATTATTCGCAGCTTCTTTGTGCCAAAATTGTGTAACCATTGTAACAATCCCCCCTGTGTCCAGGTGTGTCCGGTGGGTGCCACGTTTCAAACAGTGGATGGGGTTGTTCTGGTGGATGCGGAATACTGCATTGGATGCCGTTACTGCATCCAGGCCTGTCCTTACGGAGCGCGTTTTCTGCATCCGGAGACCCGCACCGCCGAGAAATGTACCTTCTGTTACCACCGGGTGGTACGGGGAAAATTGCCTGCCTGCGTGGAAGTGTGTCCCACCCAGGCGCGCATCTTCGGCGAACTCAAGAAAAAAGCCAGTCCGCTGGTTCGCTTCATGCGCATGAATAAAATCCGGGTACTGAAACCGGCTTTAAACACCGAACCGCGGGTTTACTATTCAAATTTGGATATGGAGGTGAGATAGTTGTGGAAGAAATTATTCAACACCTTGCTCCGTTGCTGAAAGAAATTTCGGGATATATTTATCCCAACGAGATTGAGCTGCACTGGGGAATCCTGGTTGTCATTTACCCTTACATTACCGGACTGGTGGCCGGCGCGTTTATACTTGCCTCTCTGGTAAAGGTCTTCAATGTGGAAGAGGTACAGCCCACTTACCGGATTTCTCTGCTCACCGCCCTGGCTTTTTTGTTCGTCGCTCCCCTTCCTTTATTGGCGCATCTGGGTCACCCGGAAAAATCGTATGAAATTTTTCTGACTCCCAACACCAATTCGGCGATGGCCATGTTCGGGTTCGTGTACGCCTGGTACCTCATGGCAGTGCTCCTCCTGGAGGTGTGGTTCGACTATCGGGAGAGCCTCATCCTGTGGTCGCAACACGAAACCGGGCTTCGAAAGTGGATTCACAAAATTCTTTCCCTCTTTTCCACCGATATTTCCGAAAAGGCGATAAAATTCGACAAAAAGGCGGTAAAAATCATTACCATTATCGGTATTCCCTCTGCTTTTTTACTGCACGGTTACGTGGGATTTATTTTCGGTTCCATTAAGGCGAATCCCTGGTGGTCCAGTGTGTTGATGCCCATTGTGTTCCTCTTTTCGGCCATCGTTTCCGGTATTGCGCTGATCATGATTATTTACATGGTGGTTACACCCCTGCGGGGAAAAGAGATTGATATGCGCTGTTTAAACAAGTTGGCCAGTTACCTGTTTTACATCATGATTATCGATTTTTCTCTGGAGTGTCTGGACTTTATTCACCGCATTTACGAATCGGAAGAATCGATTAAAATTCTGGCTCAACTGGTATCCGGAAAGCTCTTTGTTAGTCTGGTTGTGATTCAACTTTTAATGGGGATGATTCTCCCGCTGGGGGCCATTGCCATTGTGAAAATTTTTAATCTGCCGGATGAATTGAAAAAGCTGATTTATTTCCTGGCAGCCCTGCTGGTGCAGGTCGGTATTTTTACCACCCGCTGGAATGTGGTGGTGGGCGGCCAGCTGTTTTCCAAGAGTTTCAGCGGTTTAACCACTTACAAAATGACCTTCTTTGGCCTGGAAGGATTGCTCATGTCGATCTTTTTACTGCTGCTCCCATTTTTGATTTTGTACATCTTGTTTAAAATATTGCCACCCTGGGATGAAGCCAGAGTTACGGGTTAGCGTGGGCAGGATGGTGGTTCAGGTTTGGTAACGCAGAGGAACTTGAACGAAAACGGAGAATAAAATTTTCGGAAACAAAAGACGGTTTTGCCTCTTCGGATGTTTGAAGAGGGTGTTCTAAAAAACACAGGTAGTTTTGCCGAGAAAAACGCTTGAATGAAATAAAAATTAACTGAAGGGGGATCAAAATGGAAAAACCCAAATATTCCGAATTTTACCAGGTGTATGTCTGGCAGCGTCCGGTGCGTATTTACCACTGGGTTAATGCCGCCTGTGTATTTGTCCTGGCGGTAACGGGATATCTGATTGGCAATCCCTTGGCTATTCACAGTTCTGCCGAAGCGTACAGCCAGTACTGGTTTGGAACGGTGCGCTTTATTCACTTTGCCACCGCCTACATTTTTGTGTTCAATTACATATTCCGGATTTACTGGGGATTCGTCGGCAATCGCTTCTCCCGTTTCTCTAAATATCTCCCCCTGAAGAAGGAGCACTGGAAGGAAATTCTGGATGTGTTGCGTATCGACATTCTGATGATTCGGAAAAAACCGCTGGCATCCATCGGGCACAATGCCCTGGCGGCTTTCTCTTACTTTATCCTGTTCCTGGCCTTTTTGTGCGAGGTGTTTACCGGATTTGCGCTTTATTCCGACATGAGTCCGAGTTGGTTCGCCGGATTGTTTCACTGGGTCGTCCCCTTAATGGGCGGGGATTTTGCCGTTCGCCAGTGGCACCACGCCATGATGTGGGTTTTCGTGATCTTCACCCTGATTCACGTTTATCTGGTATTCTACCACGATTATGTGGAAGGGCGCGGCATTACCTCTTCCATGGTCGGCGGCTGGAAGTTTATTGAAAAGAGCGAATTTAAGATTACGGAATTGGGAAAAGAGTGACCCGGTAAAGGAAAGACCG
>JAJRXE010000475.1 GCA_024276455.1 Calditrichota bacterium | reverse complement strand
TGACAGGCAATTACTGGGAGAAAGTACAATATTCTTTCAGTGGTGGGCAGATTGAACCGGGATTGACCGACACCGGGAGAGTGGTAATAGAAAAAATTATTAATTTGGAGGTTGAAGGAGAAACATATAAAGTCGGCGTTGGAAGAGTGATTTATCCGGGGAATTTTCCAAGTGAAGTGGCTATTTTAAATTGGAATGGTCCTGAAGGTTTATATACTTTGGGAATGGTATCCCTCAATGATACTCTTGTAACTAAACCTAGATTATTCTATAAATACCCAGTTGATGTTGGTGAAAAATGGTCAGTATTTTTACTAGGCTATGATCCATCTGAAGGGAAAATTTTTTACAAAGATACACTTATTCATGAATGTGTGGCCAAAGATGAACCATTTGTGACCCCAATCGATACGTTTAACACCATTGTTTATCATTATTATAAACATCCGGCAGAAGATATTTTAGAGTACTGGCATTTTTTCCAGTATTTTACCCCTGGTGTTGGACATGTGGGTCTGGAAGTCTATTCAAGTTTTGATACCACATATTCCTACGAGAATAGGGATATTAAACATCTTAAATTAAGACAGGAGTTAATTGATTACTGCTTACACTAATAATGAAATGGAGGGTTTGAAAATGAAGGCCTTTCATTTAAAATGCCAAATACTAACGATTGTAATTGTCCTTTTTATGAATCTGATAGGATATACCCAAAACGAAGATGATGTTTTCAATTTTCTTTCTCGAGCAGAATTAAATGCCAACCAATTAAAAAAGTTCGATCGAATTCAACAAAAAGCCTATGCAATTTCCGTAAAAGCTTTTGAATTAAAAGATTGGAACTTTGTATATAATACAGGTTTAATCAAGATCAACCTGAATACAAACGAGGTTTTTGAGGCCGAGTTAGTCCATAAGCGATCCTTGAGTCAGAATGAATATAGCTGGGTTGGTAAACCGAAATCAGGGATCGAAACCGGTGAATATGTTATTTTTGAAAAAACTTCCCGGGGATTAACCGGTGCCATTTGGTATAAAAATGTTCTCTACAGCATTATTCCACTTGACAAAGATGTGTCTGTCATTTATCAGGTGGATCAGGGTCAGTTTCCTCCTGAACATCCCAACGATGGCTTAGAAAAAACCGAACAGCAACCGGTATTGAATTTAAACGTTGAGGAAACACTAAGAAGCTACTCTCTAAATCAATATGAAGTTACTGGTTCCATTATTACTTATGATTTAATGGTTGTTTACACTCCGGCTGCCAAAGATTCAGCAGGAGACATCATCGGTTTGATTAATACGGCCTGGGAACAAACCAATCAGATTTATTCAAATAGTCAAGCCATGACGCGAGCAAATCTGGTTGAAACATTTGAAGTGAATTACACAGAAGTTGATATAAGTACTGATCTGGATCGATTAATTGATCCTTCGGACGGATATATGGATGAGGTTCATGACTATCGTGATCAATGTGGAGCCGATATTGTGGTTTTAATTGTAGGAAGGGGTAACGCATGCGGAAAAGCAGGAGCAATTAAAGCTGAAGATTGGAACGCTTTTGCGGTGGTGAAATGGGATTGTGCGACTCAACGATATACTTTTACCCATGAAATAGCCCATCTATTTGGCTCAGAACATGAATTAGGCTATGATGAGTATAAAAATAACCCTTGGCCTTATAATCATGCTTTCACTCATTTTGGACCAACTTTTCAAACAGTAGTGGCTGTAAAAGGAGATGGTGGTTTCGATAAAATTCCTTATCTCTCCACTCCATCCGTTCCTGGTTATTATAATGGAAATTATTATACCATCGGTTCCGCCGATTGGGAAGATAATGCCAGGGTTCATACAGAACGGGCGGCTGCGGTAGCAGGTTTCCGAACTCCACCCCTTTCGGTCACAATCACCGGTCCAACTTATTTAAACGATGGAGAAACGGGAGAATTTATTGCCAATCCTTCCGGGGGAACCGGAGATTACATCAATTACAAATGGTGGTACCGAAACGACGAGGGTGGTATTGGACCTGAAAGCAAAGACGGAGGCATCACTCCTGATGCACCTCCTTCGGGAGAGTGGATTTATTTATTTCAGTGGGAAGGCTATCAGACAATAACATTTGGTCCCTCTTTTGATTTTTCTTTAAAATGTGAGGTTACTGATTCTGACCAAAACACGGCTACCGATATTCATTCGGTTGTTGTTGGGAGTGGTTCTTTCTCAAAAGAAATGTTTAATACAAATAGAGATATTACTACCTCACCACCCAAAGAATTTTGTTTAGAAAGGAATTATCCAATCCCTTTAATCCCACCACCACCATTGGATTTGCCCTGCCGGAGGAATCCCGGGTGACTCTGACGATTTACGATGTTTCCGGTCGGTTAATTCGTAGGTTGGTCAACGGGACTTACCCGGCGGGGGTGCATCAGGTGGTGTGGGATGCCCGGGATGAGTCCGGCGCCCCGGTGGCCAGTGGGGTGTACCTGTACCGGCTGAACGTTCGCGGCCTGGTCAGTGGTAAAACCTTCCGGCAGACCCGCAAGATGCTGTTGTTGAAATGAGGCGGTGGCCTCTTTTGAGTCTGTCCGCCCTCTGCCGTCCTGGGGTGGGGGGCGGTGGTTTCGGTGCGGTTTTGTTTCCGGGAAGACCCTTAGCTAGTAGGAAATACCACCGGTCATCGCATTGTCCCCCGCAGGTAGGGCGGGCAGAAGGCCGTGAACGGCCTGCGTGTTGGAAAAAGGCCGTAAACGGCCTGGGAAATTTTCATAATTGCCTTTAAATCCCCGGCTTCGAAAGCCGGGGCTAACTTCAGGGCGTCCCTGGCGGGACGCGTATTTGAGACACGAACCCACAGAGTAGCCAACGGGGCTTGGCCGCGTTGATCGACGGAGCAGGGGCTCTGTCGTCTACTCACGGAGAACACGGATCTAACGGATTTGCACCGGAAAATAACCGAACGATTTCCCCGGAAAGGCCGTGAACGGCCTTTGGTACAATATCGGTGTGCTCTTCCACCCACCGGCTTGAAAGCCGGGGCTAATCCTCTGGCGTCCCTGGCGGAACTCGTAATGGTAGCCCGACTCTCCAGAGTCGGAAGTTCTTACCCGCAAAATTTCGCGAACGGGAGAAAAAAAGTCCGGGACGATTTTTTCCAAGGGCGGCCAGAAAAGCGCAAAAACCACTGACCAAAATCCCAGACGATTTTGTTCTCTTGCACTTACCCCGCCTTTGGGTGTATTTTACCCGGCAAAGAATACAAAAGGAAGATAATGATGCCAATCTCCGGAAAGGCAGAACCAGCTGCCACTTCGGCATTTGCCCAGGAGCAGATTCAATACAACGGTTACCATCCCGATGCTTACCGTCGGTTAGGCAAAACGGAGCTCACTGCTTCCCGGCTGGGATTCGGTACTTACCGCTGCCATCTGAACAATTCCCTGCACACCCAGGCGCTGGAACTGGCCCTGCAACGGGGCTGTAATCTTGTCGACACTGCTCCCAACTACATGGACGGCATGGCCGAGGAGCTAATCGGTGAAGTGTTAACCACTGCCATTCGTGCCGGTTCCTTGCGGCGGGAGGAGGTCATTCTGGTCAGCAAAGTGGGCTACCTGCAGGGGGAAGACCTTTCCCGGGCCAGCCGACGGGAGTCCCGCGGACAACCGTTTCCAGAGGTGGTGAAGTTCCGGGACGAGCTGTGGCACTGTATCCACCCCGACTGTATTTTTGACCAGATTGACCGCACCCTGAAACGCCTGCAGGTCGCCACCCTGGATGTTTACCTGCTCCACAATCCGGAATACTTCCTGCTGGATGCCCTGCAGCGGGGCATCGGCGATGCCACGGCCGTCTTTCAGGAGTTCTACCAGCGTCTGGAAATGGCCTTTGCTGCTCTGGAAGACCTGGTGGAGAGCGGGAAGATTGGTTATTACGGGATTTCTTCCAATGCCCTGCCGTTGGAGCGAGGGCGCCGCGACCATGTGAGCCTGGTGGAGGTATGGCGGGCCTACCAGCGGATGTGCCAGACGCGGGGACTGGCTCCGGAAAAAGGACATTTCGCGGTCGTGCAATTTCCCTTCAACTGGCTGGAAACCGAAGCCCTGACGGTGAAGGACAAACCGTTAGAAGGGCAGGAGTATTCCCTGCTGGAATTGGTGCGCCGCTTCGGGCTGGCGGTACTCACCAATCGTCCTTTAAATGCCATTCGCCGTAAGCAGGTTTACCGTCTGGCACGCTACAATTTCCGGGAAGGCGTGGACTACCCCCGGGAGGTACAGCGGGGAATTGAGGAGCTGCAGAAATTGGAGCAGGTATTGCGGGAGAACATCGCCCTCTGGGAAGTCGATTTTGTGTTAAAAAATGGGCGGAAATTGAGCGAGCATTTCCACTACGGCGAGTCTTTGCAGCAGATTCTGCCCCGCTTGCAGGAAATCGCTCAGCTGGAGCAGTTGCTGGCTACCCACTTTGTGCCGCAACTGCAAATGGTGGGACAGGAATTTGTACGCAGGTTACCGCGCCTGTTTTTCCGTAAAGGACAGGCGCACCTTCAGGCCATTTTTCACCAGTTTAATCACACCACCCGGATCATCCGGGAATATTTGAACTTCCGCAACTACCGGCTGGTAAGCCATCTGGAAAAACGTTTCGATGCCGCCCACCCCGAGCTGGCGTCGCGGCTCACTTTTTCGCAGAAAGCCCTGTTGGTGTGCGCTTCTGCTCCCGGTGTGGACGTGGTGCTCAACGGCATGCGCACCCCGGATTATGTGCGGGATTCGCTGGAAATCCTCAAATATGCTCCACTGGAAACCCTGCCGATCAGATTTTTTGACCACAAATCACCCGAATAATAAAGACAAAAAATGAGATGAATGTTAGACGGCACTGTTTTAAACGAGCTAATTCAATATTCTCTACTTATAAATCTGTGCGTCCTTGTGCGATTAAATCCTTTTTAAATTTCCGATCAGGAATTTTCCGCTGTCTTTTCCGAGCTGTCTTCCCTTTCCCGGGCTTGCCGGCGGGCTTTTAGGAGCAGGCCGAGGCCCACCAGAATCAGCGCCAGTGGCCAGAAAAAACGGAAGGACGGCATACCCATCCAGAACAGAATTGCCAGAACGGTCATAATTGTGCCAGCCACAAAACTGCCCCGGTCTCGGTCGCCAAGGAAATACATCAGGTAAAATCCGATGCCTGGTCCCAGGATAAACACTGGCCACAGTTCCTCCATGTAATACCAGCCGTACAGGGCGCAATATTCAAACAGCACACCGTAAGAAAACAGAATCGTGGCAGGCATCAGGATGGCGACATCTTTCCGGTTGATTAAC
>JAJRXE010000474.1 GCA_024276455.1 Calditrichota bacterium | reverse complement strand
TCGGTGGACAGGTAGCGTTCGCCGTGGTCGGGCAGGACCACCACGAGTTGCTTTCCGGCATTTTCCGGACGTCGGGCGACCCGCAGAGCGGCAAACAGGGCGGCTCCGGAGGAAATGCCGGCCATAATGCCCTCTTTGCGTGCCAGCAAGCGGGCGGTTTGCATGGCCTCGGCATCGGTTACGGTGATGATCTCGTCAATCAGCGAGAGCTCCAGCACCTCCGGTACAAAGCCGGCGCCAATCCCCTGGATTTTGTGAGAACCGGCCCGACCGGCGCTCAACACCGGGGAATTTTCCGGTTCCACCGCCACCACCTGCAAGGCGGGATTTTTTTTCTTCAGAAAGCGGGAAGCTCCCGTTACCGTGCCGCCGGTTCCCACTCCGGAAACCAGAATGTCCACCTGCCCGTCGGTATCGCGCCAGATTTCCGGGCCGGTGGTGATTTCGTGCATGTCCGGATTGGCGGGATTCACAAACTGTCCAATGATGACGGAGCCGGGAGTCTGGCGGTGAATCTCCTCCGCTCGGGCAATCGCCCCTTTCATGCCGTCCGCCGCCGGGGTAAGCACCAGTTCCGCTCCAAATGCCCGGATCAGGGAACGGCGCTCCAGACTCATGGAGTCCGGCATGGTTAAAATCAACCGCAAACCCAGCGCCGCCGCAATAAACGCCAGCCCAATTCCGGTATTGCCGGAAGTCGGTTCAATCAACACCGTGTCGGGGGTAATTTTTCCGCTGCGCATGCCCTCCCGAATCATGTTCCAGGCAATCCGGTCCTTTACCGAAGACATGGGATTGAACGATTCCAGTTTCGCCAGCACGGTGGCTTCCAGATCGTCAGCAATCCGATTCAACCGAACCAGCGGGGTGTTGCCAATGGTTTCTTCGATTCCGTTATATATGCGAGCCATTTTCTTTTTTCCTCCTATTTTTCCGTTTTTTCATTTTTTCCCATTACAGGGTTTCCTTTTCGTTCTCCCATAAAAAAAGCCCCATTGCGTGGGGCAATGGGGCTTACAAAAAAAGATCGCTTCTATTCAGTACTATCTACATAATCCACTCCACCACGCATGTTGGGCCGGTACCGTATCGCTACAACAACAACAGGAATTATGTAGATAGATTTTCCGCATTTTTACAGTTTTTCCTTTCTTCAAATTCACCCAAAGATAAAATAAAGAATTTTCACTTTCAACCATTATTATTTTTTTCTGCTTTCCATCACGGTTTACCCGGTTTTACCGTCCGGCAAAGAATTGTACCCGGAGCAGCGGCAGAGCGGCAAATTACTCTTCCAGCAGGGAATCCAGCACCTGGGAGAAGGAAAGCGCCTCGGTCAATCCCAGAATGGAGGTGCGATGGGCGTAAAACGGGAAAGGCGCTTCAACCCGGAAGATGTCTGAAATGTGTCCCAACATTCCCTGGCGCAGCTCCTGAGTCAAGCGCACTTTGAAGCGGTTAAAGTCATCCGGCAGATTGGCATCTTCCCGGAAGTACATTTTCCAGGCGCGCAAATATTCACCCAGCAGCATGGGCGACACCACCACCTGTTTTTTCTCGCCAGCCAGCTGGTAGAACTTAATCCCCTCGCCGGAAAGGAAATATTGTTCCAGCAGGGAATAGAAAATACGAGCCTGGCGACGGGTAAAGATGGGGAAGGGAAGCGTCAGGACAAAAATCATGGCCGGATGAAGCCGGAAATAACTTCGCAGCGCTTTCTCCAGGGCATGGGCATTGAATAAATCGGCAAACTTTTCGTTGAATCCTTTAAAAATTTTCAGAGCAATCCGCTCGTATTTTTTCTCTTCCGCATCATTCAGTTTCAGCAAATAGTTGGCAATTTTGAAGGCATTGAACCAGAAAGCATTGATTAAAAAGGAATCGCAGGCCGGAAAGAGACAGACATTATTCCACAGATTAATAGTCGGCCGCAGGGCTTCGTCGCAAACAAGCAACTTTTTGGACTTCGTGCGGTAATAGGGTAATTTATTTTTCAAAATGGCGCGCAAAATATCCCGAACCAGTTCAATGGAAAACGGCAGGGTCACCGGATCGTCGTAACGGGAATGGTATTCGTACAAAGCCAGCAAAATGCTGAAAGGAGCGTAGGCGTCGGCCAGAAAGGTGGAATCCCGATTTCCCAGCACCTCTTCCACCGTCTGATTGGCAAAGATGACCATGGACTTCTGGTGGAGTTCGCGGGCCATTTCGCGGGAGATTTCGCTGCGGTAAAGATTCCGCAAGGCCCAGAAATGAACCGTCAGGCGGATGCGTTTGGCCGGGAGTTTGGAAACGAAAAACATCTTGTGGTGTTTGCTGTTGCTTTTGTAATCCTCGATTCTGCCCAGCAGATATTGACTCAATTCGTTTTTACTGGGATTCTGGTGGAAACGTAAAAAGCGGCGTTCCCTTTCGCGGCGGAAGTAATCGCTCACCTCCTGCAAATTGGTCTCTTTCAGTCCGGCGGAGAAGAAAATTTCGTCATCTTCTTGCAAAGCCATGCTGAAAAAGCCCGGATTTAGCAAATCTTCCACGGGTTCCGGTTCGGGCGGTTCAAAACGGTAGCGAAAACGGTGGTACCACATGGGAGCGCTGGTAAATTCCCCGGCGGAATGGTAAAGGAAAAGCTCCGGGAAGTCCGGAGTGGGCAGAAAACGGATGTGATCTTCGGTCAGGAAAGCCTCGGTGTTCAAGAATCCCACGTTGCGGGTGAGTTCGTTGCGGGGGCGAAACGCCACGAAGGGACGAACCACCAGCCGGGCGTCGCGGGGAATTTTACCGCTGAACTTGTAGCGAATAATCAGCCGGGTCGCCCGGGGCACCAGAAGAATATTCTTCTCGATCACGATGTCTTCGATTTGAAAGAAAAAGGTGGGAAACGGATCCAGGCGAAATTCGGTCATGTACTTGTAACCGTCCACCAGCGAATCGGGATGATATTCCACCGAGAAAAAATCCCAGTGCTTGTCGGACACGATGAATTTTTCCTGGACATGGGACAAAATCACCAGGTAATCGTCCAGGTTTTCCGGCCGAATCACGAACAAGCCGTGACTTTTGCGGGTATTCAATCCCCAGATATTCGAAGAAGCGTAGGTCGAATGTCCGTCAGTTTCAATCCACTCCTTGGCTATGGACTGATCAAAATTCTGCAGATCAGCCTTTGAGAAGGTAATTTCCATTGTACTTCATGCTCCGTCTTAAAAGGTTACTGCCTTACATCTACAATACTTAATCAACAAAAACTAAAAAAACTTTAATAAAAAATTGAGATAAACCGCACAAAAACACAAAGATTGATAAAAATTCAGGGAAAATAACATTCGTTCGCAAACCCTTTCAATCTTACCACTGTAAGAACTGGCGGGTAAAGAAGCGCACCGCCAGCGGGATGAGCGCATCCGGGACGTCGAAATGGCCGGTGTGCAAGGCGGCGGCCCCCTGCCCGCTCGCCGCACCGAAACGCACCAGGACGGAGGGGACCGCGCGGGCGTACCAGCCGAAATCGTCGCCGCCCATGGACCGCATACTGTCGGTCACCCGGGGCCGGTGGTCCTCCCAGCGGGTCAGATTCTGCTGCAAGCGGCGAACCAGCTCCGGATCGTTGTGTACCGGAGGAGCGCCCACAAATTCTTCCCGCTGGAATCGCACCCCGCTGGTGTGCTCGATTTGCGCCTGCAGATGATCCAGATCGGCAAAGATTCTTTCCCGCACTGTCTCATCGGTTAACCGCAGGGTTGCCACCAATTCGGCGACTTTGGGGATGGCATTGTAAGCCTCGCCGGCGCGGAAGCGGGTAAAGGTAATCATCACCGGAAAATCGGAACGATTCCAGGAACGGTAGGCCAACTGGTACACCTGTTCCACCAGGGTGGTTCCGGCCCAGAGGGGATCGGCCGCCAGATGGGGACGGGCGGAATGACCGCCACTGCCCTCTACCCGCCAATTCAGGCGAATGCTCTGGGCATTCACCCAACCGGAAGTCAAGCTAACCGTCCCCACCGGTAAAGAGGGCTCCACGTGCAGTCCCAGGGCATTCTGCACGCCTTCCAGAACGCCTTTTTCAATCAGGCGGGGAGCGCCGCTGGGAATGGGCTCTTCCGCCGGTTGAAAGACAAAACGCACGTTTACCGGGAGGGCATCCGATAGTTGCGCCAGCAGAGCCGCCGTTCCCACCACCACCGTGGTGTGCACATCGTGGCCACAGGCATGGCATACTCCGGCGGTACGGGAATGGTAGGAAACCGCTTTTTCATCCTGAATGGGTAGGGCGTCGATGTCCGCCCGCAGTAATACCAATGGTTTTGCCGGATCGCCCCCCAGATCGGCCACCAGACCGGTTTCCAGAGGCTTGCGGAGTTGCAGGCTGGTGAAAGAGGAAAGGAACGATTCGATTTTCCCGGTGGTTCGAAATTCCTCCCAACCCAATTCCGGATGCTGGTGCAAATCCCGCCGAAATTCAATTAACTCCGGTACCAAATGATCTAATAATTGTTCCGCTTTACCGAAAAGGGTTTCTTCTTTACTCATCCAGTCCGATCCGTTTTTCTTGAAGCGCTCTCCCGTTGCATTAACCCATCTCCCCAGGGCAAAATTTACGTTAATTATTTTCCGTTTTCAATGAATTATCGACGCCTCTTCCCAAAAGGTAACGCGCAAAAAGGAGGTTGAACGGGAATTGTTTCTCCCTCTCCGGGCGCCGCTACTTTCCGGTCGACGCCGTCACCGTTTTCCCGGATCAGAATTCGTTAATCAAACGAAAATGAATTTTCCCTTCCCGGAAGGGATCGCCTTTGGCCAGACCATAATCCACCTGCATGATGCCCAGCGGGGCGGGAAAACGGATTCCCAATCCGTAGCCTAACAAAAACCGCTCCTCTTTTTCGGGAAGCTCCCGGGTAAAGTAACCGGTGTCCAGGAATACGAACAGGCGGGATTTCGGGTCGAGCAGGAAGCGGTATTCCAGATTGGCCCACCAGACCTGGTCGGCAAAGAACTGCTGTTCGCGATATCCCCGGATGGTGGTGGCGCCGCCGAACCAGACCATGTCCGGCATGCGAACCTCCCCGCTGGAATTGCTAATAAACACCGAGTGGGTATTGACCGAAAGTACCTGTTTTTTCCAGAGCGGCAGAAAGAACTGAAAGCGGGTTTCCACCTTGCGCAGTTCGATTTTACGCTGCAGGGAATCTTCCACCAACAGGTAAGGAGGACCCAGGTTGCGCTGGACGCCGTAATCGAACAACGCCCGCAGGTACAGTCCCCGGCGAGGATTGTACACATTGTCGCGGGTGTCCCAGCGCAATCCGATTTCCGCGTGCACCGCCCGGGTCTGCGGTAGGCGATTCATCCGGCTGGAGAGAGTGTCGGGGGTGACATCGCGCCAGTAGATTTTGGCGTTGCCGTCCAGGGTTTCGCCCAGCGGCAACTGCACAT